>PEVN01000530.1:0-355 GCA_002779825.1 Armatimonadetes bacterium CG06_land_8_20_14_3_00_66_21
TTCCGTCGTGCCGGGGCCGTCGCCGCAGAGAACGAGGTGACCATCGGCGGCGACTGGTCCCTTTCCCGTGAAGACGACCGACCCCTCACTTGCACCGCGCAGGAGCATCTGGTGGGGTTCCTGCGGTCCTCCCTGAACGTGGAGCTGGGAGTGGCAACCGCGAAACGCCTCCGGCTCGTCGTGGACCCGACGCTCGGGGGAAAGGAGACCCATCGACTGCGCGCGTCGCAGACCGAGATCGAGGTCTCTGGCGTGGACCCCGGCGGCGTATTGCAGGGAGTCTTTTACCTGGAGTCGCTGATGCGCGAGCGCGGGGGACCGTTCGTTCCGCTCGGCGAGCGAGTGCGCAGGCCGC
>PEVN01000530.1:385-3053 GCA_002779825.1 Armatimonadetes bacterium CG06_land_8_20_14_3_00_66_21
CCGCTGTTCGCCCACCGCATTCACCGGTCGGCACTCTCGCCGTTCTACGTCGACGAACTGACGGGGTACGACGGGCCGCCGTTGGACGCGCGTTGGTTCTCGCCGGGGATGGCATATCCCGCCTACCAGGAAGAGGACGCTGGGCCGGATGTGTTCTACCACGACAACCTGCTGCTGCGGCTGGCGGAGCATGGCTTCAACGGGATCTGGGTGCGAGGCGCCTTCCGCAAGTTCGCCAAGGTCTCCGCCTTCCCCGAGTTCGGCGACACGGCCGACGCGATCTTAGGCGAGCTTCGCCGGCTGTGCCAGCGAGCCGCTCGTTGCGGAATCGAGGTCTTCCTCTACCTCAACGAGCCCATGGGTATGAGCGCCGACGACCCGTTCTGGCAGGCCCACCCGGAAGTGCGGGGCTCAAGCTCTCGCTTCAAGCCGATGGTTCATCTCTGCACCAGCACCCCTCAGGTGAAGGAGTACCTGCGGGAGAGCACGCGGTACGTGTTCAGCCAGGTGCCGGAGTTGGCAGGCGTGGTCCTCATCACCGCGTCGGAGTTCCCGAGCCACTGCTACTGCCACGCACACCGGCCCGACGACGAGGCGGAACAGCAGAAGCTGATTGCGGAGGGCACCCTCTGCCCGCGCTGCCTCCCGCGGACGCCGCAGGAGATCATCGGCGAGATCGTCACGCTCATTTGCGACGGGGCGAAATCCGTCAAGCCGGCCGCCGAGGTGATCTCCTGGAACTGGAGCTGGGGCGCCTACGAGCCGGATCCGCAGCGCGGCGTGCTCGAACGCCTGCCCGCGGACGCCATTGTCATGGGCGACTTCGAGCGCGGTCAGCCCACGGAGGCGTGCGGCTTCGCCTACACCAACGACGAGTACAGCCTCAAGGTGGTCGGGCCGTCGCCGCGGTTCACGGGCGTCGCCGACTTCCAGCGCGAGCGACACATGCCGGTCTACGCGCGCATCCAGCTCGGCACCACGCACGAGAACCCCGACATCCCGTACCTGCCGACGCCCCAGAAGATCGCCGAGAAGTACCACGCTCTGCGTGACAGCGGCGTCACCGGCACCATGACCTGCTGGAACTTCGGCAATATGCTGTCGCTGGCGACGGAGATCGCGGGGGAGTTCACCTGGGATCCGCAACCGGAGGTCGGCGAAGGGCTGCGCCGCCTCGCCGTCTGCAACTTCGGTCCGGCGGCGGCCGACGACGTGGTCGCCGGCTGGGAGCTGCTCTCCCGCGCCCACGACGCCTTCCCCAGCAGCATTCCGGTGATGTACAACGGCCCGCTCAGCCGCGGGCCGGCGTTCCTATTCGTGTTCGACCGGATCAACCACAAGTTCCCCAACTCGTGGCTGTTGGATGCCGAGACCGAGGGCGACCTCCTTGACTGGGCCACGCCCTTCGGCCCCGAGAAGGTGGCTGAGTGCTTCCGGTCAGAGGGGGAGAAGGGGGCCGCGGCCATCACGCTGCTGGAACGCGCCCTGACAATTACGGAAGGAGCTGACCGCGAGCGCTTGGCGCGCGAGGTCGGCGTCGCCAAGTTCCACCTCATTCAGACAACCAGCGCTGCCAACGTGGTGGAGTTCCTGCTTGCGCGCAACGCGATGTACGACGCCCCCGACCCGAAGCAGAAGCGCGCGCATTTGGACCGAATGGAAGCACTCTGCCGGGCGGAGCTGGAGAACGCCGCCGCCGCGTTGTTGCTTCTCGATGCCGACCCGCGCCTGGGGTGGCACGGCGAAGCCTACGGCTACATGATCGACCGCAAGTTGGTGGAGGAGAAGCTCGCCGGGCTGGAGGTCATTCTCGGCGAGCGCATACCCGCGGAACGCCTCCGGGTCTAAGCACGGCGGCGCTTCTACCTTTCTGCCTCACCCCGTGAGCGCCCCGCCTTCCAGTAGCCGCGAGCGCCAAGCGAGTGGAGCTTCCTCGCAATGGCAACGCGCGTGCAAGAGTCGCGGGCGCCCCCCATGAAGAACTGGAAGAGAACCTTCTACGCTGTGTGTCTCGCGCAAGTCTGCGCAATCACCGGCTTCTCGTTCGTCCTTCCCTTCATGCCGTTCTTCATCCGCGAGTTGGGCGTGACCGACCCGGCGGCCGTGGCCCGGTGGGCCGGGATTGTCAGCGCGGCAACAGCGGTCACGATGGGCATCTTCGGGCCGATCTGGGGAGTGCTGGCCGACCGGTACGGGCGCAAGCCGATGGTCGTCCGGGCGATGTTCGGCGGCATGCTCGTGCTGCTGCTGATGTCCCTGTCGCGCACCGTGATCCACCTCACCCTCTGCCGGCTGCTGCAGGGGGCCCTCACTGGGACGATGACTGCCAACATCGCGCTGGTTGCCAGCGTCGCGCCACGCGAGCGGTCGGGATACGCCTTGGGCATGATGCAGGCTGCCGTGTTCGTGGGCATGTCCGTGGGGCCGTTGTTCGGCGGGCTGGTTGCCGACCACTTCGGGTATCGCGCGACGTTCCTCGCGGCCGCGGTGCTGTTGGTGATCGGCGGCATCGTTGTGAGCCTCTTCGCTGAGGAGAACTTCACCCCGGTCAGCCGCGACAACAAAGACGAACAGGGCTCCTTCGCCGAAGTGCTGGCGGCCACAGGGTTCGTGGCGGCCCTCGCCGCGCTCTTCGTCATCCGCTTCGCCAACTCCATCACCGCCCCGG
>PEVN01000405.1 GCA_002779825.1 Armatimonadetes bacterium CG06_land_8_20_14_3_00_66_21
AACCGGCTACACCTTCCTCGCTACGCGCGACATGAAGCAGAAGCTGGCCCTCGACGCCGACGGAACCCTCGGTTACCTGCCGGCCGGGTATGGCGCGAAGCGGATCGAGAAGCCGCTGTTCGATCCCGGCAGGCACTTCGCCGGCCTCCATGCTACGCAAGCCAAACGGGGCTTGTTGGGCGGGTTCCTCCCCGCCACTGACTACGGGTTCTTTGACGAGGAGAGCAAGCGAGGCTGGGAGCAGCTTGCCTTCGCCACACCGGCCGGCGCGTTCGTCGGCGTGCGCAGCGAGGGGGGCTGGAAGGCGTTCGCCCTTGATCCTCCAAACGAACTGCCCACGCCCGCGCCGCTGTTCGAAGCGCTTCTCTCCCTGCATCGCGAGTGGACCCGGTTCGCGAAGTCGGCCCTGCAGGCGGAGCTGCCGGAACGCCGGCTGGTGGACTCCTCGCTGGCAGGTCTCGTCCGAACGCGGATCACGTATGCGGGCGACCGACCCAAGTATGGGCTCGGCACCTACGCCGGCAACGAGCACGACGCGTTCCCGCCGACGACCCTAGGGGCAGTAGAAGCTGAACTGGAGTGGGGGCTGCTCGACGAGGCGCGGGGCGACTTGGAGTGCTACCTCCACAACCTCGTGAAGCCCGACGGCACGTTCGACTACTACGGCCCCGCCGTCTCGGAATACGGGATGATGCTGGAACGCGTGGTCCGCTTCGTCCGCTACTCGCAGGACCGCGACTGGCTCGCCCGCGAACGCAACGTGGTGGACCGAATCTGCGAGCACTTGCTCAGTCTGCGCCGGGCCAGCCTGGCGCGGACCGACGTGACACCCGGCACGCGCGGGCTGCTGTTCGGCTCGCCCGAGGCAGACACGCGAGACAAGGTAGCGTACTATTACTCAGGCAGCATGTGGGCCTGGCGCGGACTCGTGGAGTGGGGGCGACTGCTGTCGGAGACCGAGCAGTCGCGCGCCCGCGGTAAGCGCCTACTGAACGAAGCTGCCGCGCTCCGCGAGGACCTCGTCCGCTCCCTGGAAGAGTGCACGGTGGAAGGTGATCCTGAGTTCCTGCCGCCGTACCCGGGCATCGGGGAACCGTTCCAGTCCATGGTTCAGGACCAACTCGCCTCGTACACCAACTACCGCTACTGGCTGGAGATGCTGTCGGCAGACTTCCTGTCGCCGGAGCAGGCAACCGCGCTCGTCGAGTATCGCCGTCGGCACCAAGGCGAGTGCCTCGGCCTGACCCGCTTCATGGGTCGGCTTGACGACTGGCCGTATGCCAACTACGCTCGGGGGCTGCTGACGCTGGACCGCATCGAGCACTACCAGCTCGGGTACTACGGCCACCTGACCACCCACCAGATGCGCGGCACCTTCTCCGACTTCGAGCAGGTTGACATTCACGACGTGGCCGAGCGGACCTACCGCGCCGACTACTGCGTGCCCGCGCAACTCACCATTCCGCTGCTGACGCGGTGGCTGCTTGTGTTCGAGGAACGAGCCGCTGACCGTCTCTGGCTGGGCAAGGCCGCCCCGCGACGGTGGTTCGCGCCTGGGCAGCGCTGGAGTGTGAAGGCAGCGCCGACGCGGTGGGGACGAGTGAGCTTCGAGGTGGAAGCGACTGAGAAGCGCGTGACCGTGCGCCTGACGCCGCCGGAGCGAAAAGCGGAGATGATCCTGCTGCGAGTGCCGCCACCACCCGCAGGCAGATTCTTGCGGGCGGCCGTCAACGGGAAGCCGGCCGAGTGGGACGAAGCCAGAGCCGTCGTCGTGCTCCGACGGCAGACGGCTCCGTGCGAAGTTGTGGTCGAGCGCTGAGCGCGCTCGCGGCTACCCCGGCAACGGCACCCGGTCCCCCGTCTGCTTGTCAATCGGCATATCGGCGCGGCAGTCGAGCAAGTGGTTCCGAAGGACTTCTGCCAAGTGCCCGACTCGGGTGGGTTGGTCGGTGGCGAGGTTGCGCTGCTCGCCGAGGTCGTCGGCGAGGTTGAACAGCTCGTAGGACCGATCGACGTGGTAGTAGACGAGCTTCCAGTCGCCAACGCGGACCGCACTGGACGGACCGATTCCGGGACCGGTCGGGCCCCAGTTGTTCGGGTAGTGCCAGCAGAATGCGCGGTCCGTGGGCGTGGCGCCGGCATGGCGAAGAAGCGGCTCAAAGGTTACGCCGTCGACGATGCCGCCGAGTTGTTCGCACTTCTCGACTCCCGCGAGGGCCAGCAGGGTTGGGAAGTAGTCCTCGATGAGGAGCGGGTCGTTGCAGATTGAGCCGGGCTGCGTGATGCCCGGCCAGCGGGCAAGCATGGGCACACGGGTGCCACCCTCGTGTGCCGAGCCTTTGCCGCTTGACAGGGGCTTGTTGTGGGTGTGCGGCGCCCCGCCGCGGCCGTGGGCGCTGAGCCCGCCGTTGTCGCTCATGAAGAGGACGATGGTGTTGTCGGCGATTCCGTGGCGGTCGAGACGCTGAAGTAGATCACCCAGCGACTTGTCCATGCCTTCCAGGAGGGCGGCGTACTGTGCCTCGGTGCGGTCGAGCCCGGCGGCGACGTACCGCTGCAGAAACCGCTTGTCTTCGGCGAAGGGGACATGGACCGCGTAGTGAGACATGTAGAGGTAGAAGGGAATCCCGTCGGCAACGGCGCGATCGACCTCGGCAAGGGCCTCGCGGGTGAGGGCTTCGGTCAGGAAGATGTCCTGCCCGTGGTACTTGTCCAGCCCCGGAACATCCCAGCCGTGGCCGCCGTCCCGCCACGCGGCGCTGAAGTTCTGCGTGCCCAGGTAGCTGCCCGGGCCGCCGGCAGCATGGCCGCCGATGTTGACGTCGAACCCGAAGTTCCGCGGCTCGGCGCCGGGCGTCCCCACCGCGCCGAAGTGGGCCTTCCCGCAGTGAATGGTGCGGTAGCCGCCCTCGCGGAGGAACGCGGGGAGCGCCTTCACGTGCGTGGCGCGCTCGGTGGCGGCGTCGGGACTGATGCCGTTGACGTGCCACTGGGGGAACTCCAGCCGGTCGTGCGGGCGATCGTTGGAGGCGTTCTTGTGGAGCGTCCAGTTGGTGACGCGATGCCGCGCCGCATTGAGCCCGGTCATCAGCGACACGCGCGTGGGCGAGCAGACGCTGCAGGCATACGCCTGGGTGAACTTCATGCCCTCGTCGGCGAGGCGCTCCATGTTGGGCGTGCGGTAGCGGTCGTTGAAGGGCGTGTGCGCGGTGTGGAACGGCACCGAGGTGTCCTGCCACCCCATGTCATCGACCAGGAAGACGACGAGGTTCGGCTTCATGCGGGTCTCCTGAGCAGCGGCGCTGCGGCCCCCCGCGCTCGAAGCGGCGGCAGAGAGCGCGAGGGTGCGGAGGGCGTCGCGACGGGTGAGGGTATGGGGCATTGTGCTGACCGTACGTGCTCCCAGGCAGGTCGGCGCCTCGAGGGGCGTAAGGCCGCGCCAGCTCACGCCAGCAGGTCGGCGTCCCCGGACGAACAGACCAGCAGTGTGGTAGTAGAACCCGCGCCGCGCGTCGCCAAACCGCACCGTCAGCTCGGCGTGCCGCACGTAGCCGTAGATCAGCCCGAGGATGCACATGGCGGCGACGGCTGCCAGCGGGTTGATCAGCAGTGCCGCCATCCCGCAACCGATGGCGCCCAGCAGCCCCGTGAAGTAGTGGAACAGCCGGAAGCGCGGGCGGAATGAGGGGTTCTTCGTGTATGCCTCCGTGAACGCCGCCAGGTTGATCATCCCGTAGCTGTACAAAAAGAACATGGTGATGACCGCGGCGACCACGTTGAACGGGCCGCCGGTCGGGTCATTGCCGCAGAGGTAGAGCACGCCAAACACGATCACCCCAGTAAGCACCAGCGCCCGGCGCGGCTCGTCGCCCTTCCGGGAGCCGACACCAAGGGGCCGCAACACTGGGAAGATTCGGTCGCGCGCCAAGGCTTGGAGGATGCGTGGACCGCCGACAAACGAACCAATGGCGCTGGAGAGCGTCGCCGCGAACACGCCGGCCACCACCAGGAACCCCACCCCCAACGGTGCTTGCCCCACCAGCATCTTGAAGGGCGTCTCGACCAGTTCCGCGCGCGGTGCGGCGCCGCCGCAGAGCAGTATCTGGGCGCCATAGATGACCGCGCCGACCACCACCGCCGACAGCGTACCCAGAGGCATCGACTTGGCCGGGTCCTTCAGGTCGCCCGACATGTTGAGCCCGGCGTCGATGCCTGTGACCGCCGGGAAGTAGATGGCGAACACAGCCCAGAAGGAGAGCCCCGGCAGGTACTCGGGGTGGAAGTTGGCGTGGAACTGAGCCGGGCTGAAGTGCAGCGCCGACCCGAGCAGGAACGCGGCAATGGCAATCACCAGGATGCCCAACACGAAAAACTCGACGCGGATTGCCCAATCGGCGCCGACGTACGTCAGCACGAACAACGCAGCGGCGACGATCAGCGTCAGCGTCAGGAAATGCGGGGCCAGCGCCGGGATCGTCTGCACGACGGATTCAGCGAAACCGAGAATGTAGAACGGCACCGCCAACGCCTGCGCCGCCCACAGCGTCAGCCCGATGGCCCCGCCGAACTCCGGCCCCAGTGAGCGCGAGATCAGGAAGTACGACCCGCCGCCTTTCACCTCCGTGTTCGTCGAGACGGCGGCGATGGACAGCGCCGTGAGGAAGGTGATGGACTTGGCGATCAGCAGGATGAGCAGCGCCTGCTTGATGCCAGCCTGACCCACCACGAACCCGGCGCGCATAAACATGATGACGCCGAGAATGGTGAGAATGGCGGGCGTGAACACACCGCCGAAGGCGCCAAACTGGTGGTGGGTGGCCGGAGCGCGGTTGTGGTCCGGCCCGGTGTCATTGCTCATGGTTCGCGTGGTACCTGGCCTCGGGGCGCGGCTTTCGGGTGGGGCAATTCACTGCGGTGATCTCGCGGCGCTCAAGTGCCCCGCCGAGACCGCCGCTCCCGTCTTCAGTTCGCATAGCGCTCCCGACACCGCTCCAACGACTGGCAGAGGGCCTCGATGTTCGCGAGCGGCACATCCGGCCCGCACTCAGCGCCCAGCCACAACCCGCCCTCCGGAGCGCCAAGGGCAGCGACGCACTCCTCGATGTGCGCGTCGATCTGCTCCGGCGTCCAGAAGGGGAAGCCCTGCCGGTCGAGGTCGAGGTTGACGCACACCTTGCCTTTGCACTCGCGGACGAGGTTCTCCAGCTTGTTGGCGCGAATCTGCGGGTTGAGCACGTCGACGCCGCATTCGATCAGGTCCTCGATGATGGGGACGATATGACCGTCGGTGTGCATGTAGACCTTTGAGCCGGCTTCCTTGCAGAGACCATAGATCTTGGCGAAGCAGGGCTTCAGGTGTTTGCGCCACTGTGTCGGGCTAATCGGGAGCGCGTCCTGCAGGCCCAGGTCGTCGCCGAAATGCATCATGTACGGCGGCGGCTCCAGCGCGCGCCGCACTTCGCCCAGGTTGTACTCCAGCACAATGTCGAGGAGCCTCTGCAGCTCGGGTGGCTCCTCGGCGAAGTCCACCATCAGCTCCTCGTAGCCGCGGAGATACGTCAGCCGCAGGAACATGAAGCCATGGGGCATGCCCGCCCCGGGCGCGGGCGCCTGCAAGCTGTTGATCATGTCACGCTGCGGCACTGGATGCCCAGTCACGAACGCATCGCAGCCGGCGTGGATGTTGCTCCAGACGCAGCCCCACGCATCGACATGCTCGCCTTCCGCGTAGGTGCCGCCGATGGCGTCGAAGTCGCGCTCGCCCTTCGTGGTTTCGCCGAAGATGACCGGGTGTCGCGCGACCAGCTCCTCCAACTCCTCCCGGTACCTCTTCCACGTCGCAGGCAGCAGGCTGACGCCAACGGGAATGAACTCGGGGCTGTCGAACTCAATCGCCTTCCGGCGGTCATCGGCTGTGCTCATGCGGGCTGGGTCCTCCAAACGGGGTGCCCCAAAGTTCGGCGCGCTGACGCGCTGTTCCTGCTGTCTTGGCATCTGGGCGCGTCGGTCGTGGGTGCCGCTGCGCTAATCCGTAAGCCAGTTCTCCGTCTGGAGTCCGGAGATGCGGCTGAAGTGGAATTCGTTGTTGGTGACGAGTGGGAGACCATTCGCCTCGGCCACACTTGCGAGCAGGATGTCCGAATCGCTGAGCGGCTCACCCCGACTCCACAGGTCTGCGCAGATCTCTGCCGCCACTTCGGCCGCGCGGCGGTCGACAACCCACACAGTACCGTCATCTGCCAGTGCCTCAAAGCGGGCGAGCTTCTCGTGGGCCTCGATGTGGAGCAGCCCACGGCGGACCTCATACAGCGTCATCACGCTGAAGTCGAGCCCCCCCGTGTTCAGCCAAGTAATCCCTGACCCGGCTCACCACGCTCGGGCGTCGCTTGAGGAAGCACGACACCGTGTCCGTGTCCAACAGCGCCCGTCTCACAGGTCCCCCCGCCCGCTGAACCACACCTTCCGCGACAACGCTTCATCGAACTTCCGCTGCTGCTCCGGTGTGAGATCGTTGAGCATGCCGGCACAGGCCATTGTGGCGGCAATGCCGTCTTCTCTGGGCTCCGGGATTAGCACCGTCACCTCATGCCTGCCCTTCAGGCTCACAGGCTCGCGAAGTGACACGTTCCCGTCTTCGTAGACCGCCTTCACGGCGCGCATGGTAGTTCACCTCCTCGTGAGGCAGGTAGTCGAGGCTTTAGTCTATCACAGGCTGCCTCAATGCTTGTCCGGTTGCCTGTAGTGGGTCGACTGGCCGAAGTGCCCTTCAGCCGTCTCCGCCACCGTCTCGGATCGGGTCGGGTGCGGGTGGATGCTCATCGCCAAGTCCTCGGCGGTGGCGCCGAACTCGACGGCGAGGACGCCTTCGGCGATCAGCTCGCCGGCGCCGACGCCCGCCAACCCGACGCCCAACACGACGTGCGTCTCCGGCTCGAAGACGAGCTTCGTCAGCCCGTCAGGTCGGCCCATGGTGAGGGCGCGGCCGGAGGCGGACCAAGGGAACTTGGCAGTCTCGACCGTAAGCCCTTGCGCCTTCGCCTGCGTCTCGGTCAACCCGCACCAGGCGATCTCGGGATCGGTGAATACCACCGCGGGGATGGCTCGCGGGTCGAAGACCGTGGCCTCGCCCAGGATCGCCTCGACCGCCACCTTGCCTTCGCGAGTGGCCTTGTGTGCCAGCATCGGCTCGCCGGCCACGTCGCCGAGGGCGTAGAGGTGGGGCAGGACGGTCTGGCGCGTCTCGTTCACTGGGATGAACCCGCGCTCGTTGAGCGCGATGCCGGTATTCTCCAGCCCGAAGCCGTTGCCCCGGGGCCGCCGGCCGACTGCGACGAGAACCCGGTCGAACGACTGCGAAGCAGGCGCGCCCTCGCCCTCGAAGCTGACCTCGAGGCCGGTCCTCGTCTCCTTGACCGCGGCGACCTTCGTGTTCAGGAGAATGGAGTCCAACAGCCCCGCCACGCGCTTCTGCAGTGGTCGGACGAGGTCGCGGTCGCAGCCGGGAAGCAGCCCGTCCGTCAGCTCCACCACCGTCACGGTGCTGCCCAGGGCGGCATACACGGTGCCCAACTCCAGCCCGATGTACCCGCCGCCCACGATTAGCAGGCTCTCGGGGATCTCCTTCAGCGCCAAGGCGCTCGTGGAATCCAGTACCCGGTGGCTCTCGTTGGGCATGAACGGCAGCTTCACCGGCTCCGATCCGGTGGCGATGAGGCAGTTGTCGAAGGCAAACGTGCCCTCGCCCGGTCCCTCAACCCTCACGGTCTGTGCGTCGACAAACGTCGCCCACCCCTGTCGGTAGTCGATCCCGCGCAACTTGCACAGACTGGAGAGTCCGCCGATCAGGTTGCCGACGGTCTTGTCCTTCCACGCCCGGACCTTCTCCAGGTCGACGGCCGGCTCTGCGAACGTCAGCCCCCACTGCTCGGCGTCGCGCGCCGTCTCCACGACGTGCGCCAGGTGAAGCAGCGCCTTCGAGGGGATGCAGCCGCGGTGCAGGCAGACGCCGCCCGGCGCGGCGTCGTCGTTGACGAGCACGACATCAAGGCCGCGGTCGGCCGCCAGAAACGCCGCACCGTACCCACCGGGGCCGGCGCCGAGGACGAGAAGTTGGGTGCGGTGCGTTGAGGAGGGCATGAGGTGCTCCTTGCAGGGAGGCGCTCTTAGTTGGGTGGCTTCGCACGACCGATCGGACGGATCAGACCGATCTGACCGAACCGACGGAGGGGCAACCGGCCGCTTCAGCCGATCAGCAGCAGCCGCCCGGGCTGCTCCAGCAGCTCGGCCAGGTGGCGAGCAAAGCGGGCGGCGTCGGCGCCGTCGATTACGCGATGATCGTAGGAGAGGCAGAGCGGGAGCATGGGGCGGCTGACAACCTGACCGTCGCTCAACGCCAGCTCCGGCTGCGTGCAGGCGAGACCGAGGATGGCCACCTCGGGGAAGTTGACGATGGGGGTGAAGGCCGTGCCGCCGAGACCACCGAGATTGGTGAGGGTGAAGCAGCCGCCCTGCATCTCGTCCGGGGCAACTTTCCCGTCCCGGGCCCGCGCCGAAAGGTCGGCGAGTTCGCTGGCGAGCTGCACGACCGACTTCTGGTCGACGTCGCGAATGACCGGCACCAGCAACCCGCGGGGCGTGTCGACCGCCACGCCAATGTGGCAGTACTCCTTCCGCACCAGCCGGTTGTTGGCGAGGTCGAGGCTGCAGTTGAACTCGGGGAACTGCTTCAGCGCCGCGGCACAGGCTTTGAGGGCGAACACGGTCACAGTTAGCTTGCCGCCCCGTTCCGCGACCTCCGGGCCGAACTGGTCCCGGAGCAGCTCGACGTGGGTGAGGTCGGCCTTGTCGAACTGGGTGACTCGCGGGGCCTGGCTCCATGCCACAGCCATCCGCGCCGCCGTCACCTTGCGCACCGAGCGAAGCGGCTCGAACTGAATGGGACCCCACTTCGAGAAGTCGGGAAGCTGCGGAGGCGACCCGATCGGGCCGGCCGCGGGGCTGCTCTCCAGACGTCGCTTGACGTATGCCTTCACCTCTTCGGGGGTGACGCGCCCTCGCGGGCCGGTGCCACCGACCATGCCCAAGTCGACCCCAAGCTCCCGGGCAAGCAACCGGGTTGCGGGGCCGGCGGAGACGCGTGGGGCGCGGCTGGAAAGTGGGGCGGCTGGCGAGGTTGGAGCGGGCAGCGGTGTAGGTGCGGGTGCCGGCTCGGGCGTCGCCGCCGGGTTGGCGGTGGCGACGGTGGGCTGTTCTGGTTCCGCTGCAATCAATACCGGTTGCACCGCCGCCACGGCACCCGCGCCCTCGGCAAAGGTGACCAGTACGAAGCCCGGCGGCAGTTTGTCGCCCGGCTTGCAGTGCACCGCAGCCACCACCCCGGCCTGCGGGCTGGGAATCTCAATGACGGCCTTGTCGGTCTCCACTTCGAGGAGGTTCTGGCCCTTCGCGACGCGGTCGCCCGGTTTCACGAGGACGGAGGCAACCTCCGCGGTCTCGATGCCTTCGCCAAGTTCTGGGAGTCTGAATTCTGCAGTCATGTTCCTGTCCTGGGTCTCGGGCGCATCCCGTCGCGCATGCGCCGCACTGGATCGACTCCCCGCGAGTATACACCACCGCCGGGCCACTCAGCGTCTCCGCGCCGGAACGAGGCTGGTGGAGCCCGGAAACGCAGTGCCAGCCTACGCACGGAGCGGGTCCGCCTTCTCCGGGTCAATGCCCAGTTCCTGGATTGCCGCCTGCACTCGGTCCATGGTGAGCTTCCCCTCCAGCGCCAGCCGATGCAGCGCCGCCAGCGCAATGCACTCGGCATCGACCTCGAAGAACCTCCGCAGCGACTCCCGGTCTTCACTGCGTCCGAAGCCGTCGGTGCCGAGGGAGGTCATCTGCGGGAGCCAGGGCTTGACCTGGTCTGCGACGAGGCGCATGTAATCGGAGGCGGCGATGATCGGGCTGGGGCGCTCGGCGGCCAGCACTCGTTGCAGGTATGGCGTTCGCGGCTCGGAGATCGGGTGCAGCCGGTTCCAGCGGTCGACCTCCAGCGCGTCGCGGCGCAGCTCCTTGTAGCTGGTGACGCTCCACACGTCGGCGGACACCTCAAACCGGTCGCTGAGAATCTCGGCGGCGCGAAGCGCCTCCCGCAGGATGGCGCCGCTGCCGAACAGGTGGACGTGCCCGTTGGTGCTGACTTCGCTCGCCGCCGTGAGCTTGTAGAGACCGCGCAGGATTCCCTCCTGCGCACCCTTGGGTATCGCCGGCATCTCGTAGTTCTCGTTGCCCAAGGTCAGGTAGTAGAAGCAGTCTTCTTTGGCTTCGTACATCCGCCGGATGCCGTCCTGAATGATCACGGCGGTCTCGTAGGCGTAGGCAGGGTCGTACGTCTTGAGTGTGGGAATCACCGTTGCCAGCAAGTGGCTGTGGCCGTCCTGATGCTGGAGTCCCTCGCCTGCCAGGGTCGTTCGGCCGGCGGTGCCGCCGAGCATGAACCCTTTGCAGCGCAGGTCGGCTGCGGCCCAGGCGAGGTCGCCGATGCGTTGGAAGCCGAACATCGAGTAGTAGATGAAGAACGGGATGGTGTTGACGGCGTGGGTGGCGTACGCCGTCCCGGCGGCAATGAAGGACGCCATGGAGCCGGCTTCGGTGATGCCTTCTTCCAGGATCTGCCCGTCGGTGATCTCGCGGTA
>PEVN01000429.1 GCA_002779825.1 Armatimonadetes bacterium CG06_land_8_20_14_3_00_66_21
GACCATGATGCCCGGGTTGTCTGCCGAGGAGATGGAGCTGTACCTGAGCAAGCCCATCGAGGAGCAGATGGTCAACGTCCAGAACCTGAACTACATTCGCTCGACCTCCCAAAGCGGGTTCTCCATCGTCACGCTGGAATTCCGCTACGGCGTCGACATGAAGAAGGCGCTGTTCGATGTGCAGGCACTGATGAATGTGGTCCAGGCGTACCTGCCCTCCACGGGCGCGAACCTGAAGCCGTCGTGGGTGTTGCCCATCGACCCGCTGAACGTCCCCATCGTTACGCTCAACCTGACGGGCACCGGCCGGGACAAGGTGAGGCTGCGGGAGTTCGCCGACAACACTGTCGTCAACCGGCTGAAGACGGTGCCGAACGTCTACTCCATCGTGCCCTTCGGCGGCTACCGCCGGCAGTTGCAGGTCATTGTCGACCGCGAGAAGCTGGCCGGATACGGGTTGTCCATTCTCGACGTGCGCAACGCCCTCGACCGGTACAACGTGACGCGGCCCGGCGGGACGCTCACCTCTGGCGGCAGCGAAGCGATTGTGCGCTTCGACTCCCGAGCGGTTGACTCGGACACGGTGCTCAACTACCCGATCTCGGCCGTCGGCAGGCCACCCGCGGCCGCGTCCGTGGGCCCAGCCGTGAGTCCCCGGGTGGTGTACGTCAAAGACGTCGCCCGGGTGCTCGATACCCACTGGGAGCGCCGCAGCGGTTACCACTTCCTGAAGCACGAGCCCGGGACGAAGGGCGAGGTCGTGGAGGGGCTGGAAGTCGCCATCCTGCAGAATCCCTCAGCAAGCTCCTGGAAGACGATTCAGGGCGTGAACAAGGCGCTCCGCCAAATCGAGGCGGACTACCCCGGCATCCGGTTCGAGGAGACCTACAACAACGCCGACTTCGTGGACATCCTGTTCGAGAACATGGTCCACGAGTTGGGCATGGCGATCCTCCTGTGCGGGATCGTGGTGTTCTTCTTCTTGGGCGAGTGGCGAGGGACGTTGATCTCGCTGGTCACCATCCCCATGTCGCTGGCCATCGCCATCCTGTGCTTGTTCGCCGCCGGCATGACCCTCAACAGCGGCACGCTCATCGGGCTGCTGTTATCCATCGGGCGGCTGGTCGACGACACCATCATCGACGTGCACTCCGTAGAGCGTCACCTGCGCATGGGCAAGACGCCCAAGGAGGCCACCATCGACGGCATCGCCGAGGTGCGGCTGGCGGTGATCGCCTCCACGGTCATGATCTGCCTGGCCTTGGCGCCGCTGCTGTTCTGCGGCGGCATTGTCGAGCTGATGTTCCGCGAACTGGTGTGGCCGCTGATCTTCGGGCTGCTGGCCTCGATGCTGGTCTCTTTCACTCTGACCGCGCTCCTCTGTGCGAAGCTCCTGCGCGCCGAAGAAGACCGCGAGAAGGACCTCGCCTTCAAGCCCTACGCCCTGCTTCACCACCACGCGCTCGTGCCGTTCCAGCGCGGGTTGGACCGGATCGAGAGCGGCTACGCCCGAGTAATCCGTTGGATGTTGCAGCACCGCTTCTCCAACATGGCCCGCATCGTGGCCACCGTCATCGTGGGGTTCGGGTTCTACTACTTCATCGGCAGCGAGATGATGCCACTGGCCGACGTCGGGCAAGCCTACGGCGTCCTGGAAATGGAGCCGGGCACGTCGTTCGCGCGCACCGAGGAGGCCGTTCGGCAGGTCGAGAAGATCATGCTGAAGTACCCTGAGATCCACAAAGCCTCCATCGAGCTCGGCTTCGAGAACATGCTGGAGTCGGCGGGAACGTACTTCACCGGCTACGCGATGCCGATGGTGAACTCGGCCACGTTCATGCTCACTCTCTCCGATATGAGCGAGCGCAAGCGCGACATCTGGAAGGTGATCGACGGCGTGCAGGAAGAGGCGATGCAGACCATTCCGGGCATCCGCCGCTTCCAGATCAAGGAGATGGGCTCCGACGTGATGGCGACGGCCCAGGCGCCCATCGCGCTCATCGTGTACGGACCCGACCTGAATGTCTTGGACAAGCTCGGAAAGCAAACCGCCGAGATCGCGCGCAAGACGTACGGCATGCACCAGGTAGCCACAAGCTGGACCATGGGGCTGCCCGACTGGGAAGTCAAGGTCGATCCTCGGCGCGCCCAGGAACTGGGGCTCTCCACCGAGGAGATCTCCCAGCAAGCATACTACGCCCTGCGCGGCGGGTTCACCAACGAGTTCTACCGGCTGCCAAACCTCCGCCAGAACGTCATCCAGGTTCGCTACGAGCCGGAGGACCGGGCCACCTCGAAAAACTTGGAGGAGCTGTATCTCACGGCAGCCGATGGCCGGCAGGTGCCGCTGAAGAGCGTCGCCACGTTCGAGCAGCGCAGCGCGCCGACGATCATCGAGCATGACGGCATTCGGCGCACCATCGCCGTTCTAGGCTACTACCGCCGCAACGAGCCACCCTCGATGGACCTGGCGATGGAAGTCGAGATGAAGGCCATGTCCGAGCTGAACTGGCCGCCCGGCTACGGGATGGAAGTCCGCGGCGACATGACCCAGATGATGGACTCGTTCCGTCGGCTGCTAAACGGCCTGGTGCTAGCGATCCTGTTCATGCTGTTAGTGCTGGTCGCTCAGTTCCGCGGCTTCCTCCAGCCGCTGCAGATGGGCTTCTCGCTGCCGCTGGAACTGTCGGGCGTTTTCCTGGCGTTGTTCCTCACCCACCAGAGCTTCTCAACGGTGTCCATCATGGCCATCATCGTGCTGACGGGCATGGACATCACCACCGCCATCCTGCTGGTTGACATGGTCATGCGCTACCGCGACCGCGGGGTGCCTCGTGACCAAGCGGTAAGTGAAGCGTGCCCGCAGCGATTGCGACCGATCCTGATGACCTCGATCATCACCATCATCGTCATGTTTCCCGTAGCGTTCTGGCCGAAGACGGGCATGGACGCCTACTCCGCCGTCGGCGTCGTGGTCATCGGCGGGCTGACCATCGGGACCATCCTGAGCCTGTTCGACATCCCGCTGCTCCACACCTACATCGACGATCTCGTGAAGTGGCTGAACCGGGTGTTCTTGAACCGCGAATGGGAATGGCCGGTCACAGAGGAAGCCGACGAGGAGTTCCACGTCTCGTGAGCAAGCGCAAGCAGGGCAAGCCCAGCCCGAAGGCGGCCCCGCCGGCGCAACCGAGGCGTCGCCTCTTTGGCCCGGCGTTCACGGTCAGCCTCGTCGTGGCTGCGGTGACCGTTGGGTACCGCCTTCACGTCGAGCGCTCCAAGGCACAGCCGAAGCCAATCGTCGAACACCGCGTTGTCTCGGGTGATGGAGCGCCCAGCCGCTTCGCACCGGAGGTCACAGTGTTGCTCGAGGAGTCGGCTGGTCTCAAGCTCGCCTCCGACCAGCGAACGGAGCTGGAAGCGATTGCCCAGGACTGGAAGCAGACCTCCGGGTCGCTCAAAGCGGACCTCGACCGCGAGACCGAGCGCTTCCGCGAGTACGCCGACAGCCAGGTCGGCGGCGGCAAGGCAGACCTGACCGAGTTCCAGCGACGCGCAGAGCCCGCCCTGGAACTGGGGCGAGAACTCGCCAACCTGAAGCTGCAGTACTGGCAGCGGGCGCTGAAGGTGCTCACGCCCGGTCAACGGGAGCATGCGGAGGAGCTGCGCAAGAACACGTTGTCGCCTGCGAACGACAGGAAGTAGCGGTCAGCCAAGGGCACCCGGTTGCCTCCAACGTAGCGGCCCAGCCGGTTGAAAGGACGGAACTGACATGAAGAGACTGGCAGTATTCCAGATGGCGCTGACCCTGGCGCTTAGCGTGTGCGCACGGTCGCAGCAACCATCACCCACGCCGCGGGTCGTCACCGGACCGCTCAGCCTGGACCAGGCGGTGCAGACGGCCCTGCGTGAGAGCCCGCTGCTGAAGGGGCAGAGCGCCGAGGTCGAGGCCGCGAGCGCGCGACTGCGGCAGGCCGTTGCCGGGACGAGGTTGACGGGCTCCACCACGACGCACCTCACGACTGGCGACGGCACCAATATGGTCCAAGGGCCCGCCGGCGTCATGCCCATGGACATGGAGATGATCGGTCCGCGCGTTACCCTCAACCAGAACGTGTCTCTGCTATTTCCGCTATACACGGGCGGCCGGCTGAAGAGCCAGGTGCAGGCAGCTCGTTCGGCGCTTGGCGCCACGCAGCAGGATGCGGAGACGGTGCGTCAGAGCGTCGCCTTGGACACCCGCGTGGCGTACCGACAAGTGCTGCTCGCGCAGTCGGTGGTAGAGATCTACGAAGCGCTCGTGAAAGACGAGGAGGAGCGCCTGCGGGTGGATCAGGCTCAGTTCGAGGCCGGGAAGATCCCCCGGGTGAACCTGCTGCGAGACGAGGCAGACTTGGCAGACGCCCGACAGAAGCTGACCGATGCCCACCGCGACGTGACCCTCGCGCTCGTGGACTTGAAGACCGTGATGGGTGTTGCGCTGGAGTCAGACATTACGTTGTCCGACTCGCTACAGCCGAGCCCAGCACCGGTGGCGGCCTCGCCCCTCCATGAGCAGGCACTCGCCCAGCGACCGGAACTCAAAGCAGTAGCGGAGCAACTCGCAGCGGCACAGGCACGCCTCGGCGTCACTCGAAGCACGTTCAAGCCGCAGGTCAATACAGTCGCCGCAGCGGACTGGCGAACCCAGCGCGGACTGAGCAACGACGTCGGCGCAACGGTCGGCCTCGTCGCCTCGCTGCCCCTCTGGGATGGCGGCTCCCGGAGCGCAGAAGTGGCCGAGGCGCAGGCAATGCTGGAGAAAACCCGGCAGGACGAACAGCAACTGCGACTTGCCATCGCCCAACAGGTCGAGACCGCGCTGCTCCGCCTGGGCGCTGCCACGCAGAACGTGAAGACGGCAGAAGCAGCCGTCGCAGCCGCCGAGGAGGACTACCGGTTGGCGCAGTTGCGCTACACGGCCGGCAAAGGACTCAACCTGGAGCCCCTCGACGCGCTGGTGACTTTGACCCGGGCGAAGACCAACCGCGTACAGGCGCTCTTCGAGCAGAACGTCGCGCTCGACTTGCTGACGCGCGCAGTCGGGACACCAGTGGAGGCGGGCAAGTGAGGCCGCGCTTGACGCCGGCACAAGGCGGCTGCTGAAGAGCTGAGTCACAATCAACAGTGACGCTACGGGGCGCGGAACCAGTCGGAACACTTGAGGAGGAACGTGACATGAGGAAGCTACTCGCAGTGGGAGCAGTCGCCCTTCTGTTGACGGTCACCATCGTGACCGGGTGCGGCAAGAAGAGCAGCGACAACGGCGCCGGTGAAACCGCCAACCAAGCGGCACCAACGGCCGGCGAACCGGGGCGCGCGGACGTGGTGACCGAGTACACCTGTCCGATGCATACGGACATCGTCCGGGAGAAACCGGGCAAGTGCCCGACTTGCGGGATGTTTCTCGAACCAAAGGTGCCCGCGGGCACGAAGGTCAAGTGGGTGTGCCCAATGCCCGAAGACAACGTGAAACAGGACAAACCCGGCAAGTGCCCCAAGTGCGGGATGTTCCTGCGGGCGGAGATCGTCGAAGGAGCCGGGGACGAAGCGGCGGGCAAGTGAGCGAATGGCTCGGGACGCTACTCGGCGCTAACGCCGTTCCACGCTCACAGGCACCCCCACCACCCCGCGCGCCATGTTCCCGTCGGCATCGAGCGCCTGCCGGTCGTACACCACCAGCAGCTTGCCCGGCTCGACCTCCTCGACGGAGTTGTAGCTTGTCGTCGGACCCCGGTAGAAGCACGTGTGACCGGTCCACGTCTTGCCGTCGTCGAGGCTGAAGGCCAGGTAGTTATCGGGCCGGCCGTAGG
>PEVN01000318.1:0-6787 GCA_002779825.1 Armatimonadetes bacterium CG06_land_8_20_14_3_00_66_21
TCGCCCATGCCGACTACTCGCTCACCGGCATGCGCCTCAGAGTGGCGATCTACGCCGACCGGCTGGAGGTCGAGAACCCCGGCATGTTGCCCTTCGGCATGACCCTCGACGACTTCAAGGCCGGCGTCAGCCGACTCCGCAACCGCGTCATCGCCCGCGTCCTGCGAGAGCTTGGCTTGGTCGAGGAATGGGGTACGGGCTATCTGCGGATCACCGAGGCGTGCCGCGAGGGCGGGTACCCAGCACCGGAGTGGGAGGAGCACGGACCGTGCTTGCGGGTGGTGTTTCGACCGCATCCGGAGGTTGAGGCGGTGACCCATGTCCCTGCAGATGACAGAATGGATGACACAGTAAATGACACCGCAAATGAGACCGTAGATGTCCCTGGAAATGTCCCTGGAAATGTCCCAGTAAGTGTCCCTGCAAACACGCGGCAGGAGTGGTTGCTTGAGCAACTCGCGCGGGGGCAGCGGACCAAGGCTGCGGATGTAGCGACGAAGTTCGATGTCACCGAGAAGACAGCCAAGCGCGATATCGCTGACCTACGGGAGCGGGGTCTCATCGAGTTCGTCGGCGCCCGGAAGACCGGGCACTACCGGCTCAAGGAGCGGTCATGACCGGCGTGACCGAATCCACCGTCGAACAAGCCGCCCTCGCCTGGCTCAGAAGCGCCGGCTGGTCGGTCAAGAGCGGTGCAGAGATTGCGCCCGGCGAGCTTTTCGCCGAGCGGAGCGACTATTCGCAGGTTGTCCTGGAGCAACGGCTGAGGGATGCCCTTGCCGCACTGAATCCCGCGCTGCCCGTGGAGGCCTTGGACGATGCCTTCCGCAAGCTGACCCGAGCCGACGGTCCGACCTTGGAAGCGCGCAACCGCGCGGTGCACCGCCTGCTGGTGGACGGGGTGACGGTGGAGTACCGAAACGCCGAGGGCCGCATTGCGGGAGCGCAGGCGCAGGTCCTTGACTTCGACGACGCGGACAACAACGACTGGCTTGCCGTCAATCAGTTCACCGTCGCCGAGAACCGCCACACACGCCGCCCGGATGTGGCGGCGTTCGTCAACGGTCTGCCGCTGGCGCTCCTCGAGCTGAAGAACCCGGCGGACGAGAACGCGACGATCTGGACGGCCTTCCAGCAACTGCAGACCTACAAGGCGGAGATCCCCTCGCTGTTCGCCTTCAACGAGCTGCTGGCGGTGTCGGATGGAGTGGAAGCGCGCCTTGGGACGCTCACCGCCGGGCGCGAGTGGATGAAGCCGTGGCGGACGATAGCGGGCGACACTCTGGCTCCGGCGACGATGACGGAGCTGCAGGTGCTGCTTGCGGGCGTCTTCGACAAGCACCGGTTCCTCGACTTGATCCGCCACTTCGTCGTGTTCGAGGATGACGGCGGCAAGCTCTCGAAGAAGATGGCGGGCTACCACCAGTTCCACTCGGTGAACGTGGCTGTGGGAGAGACCCTGCGCGCCGCCCGGATGCAGGAGGGGCCCTGGACGGCTGGAGACCAGCGCGGCACCTACGAGACGCGACTGGGCAAGGTGGGCAAGCCGGGAGACCGGCGCGTGGGCGTTGTGTGGCACACGCAAGGCTCGGGCAAGAGCCTGACGATGGCCTTCTACGCCGGCCGCATCATCCGCGAACCTGCGATGGAGAACCCGACGCTCGTCGTGCTCACAGACCGCAACGACCTGGACGACCAGCTCTTCGGCACCTTCTCGCGGTGCAACGAGCTGCTGCGCCAGCCCCCGGCGCAGGCCGAGAGTCGCGCGCACCTGCGCGAACTGCTACGCGTGGAGGCCGGCGGGGTAGTCTTCACCACCATCCACAAGTTCTTCCCCGAGGAGAAAGGCGACCGGTACCCGACGCTGTCCGAGCGCCGCAACGTCGTGGTGATCGCCGACGAGGCGCACCGCAGCCAGTACGACTTCATCGACGGGTTCGCGAGGCACATGCGCGACGCGCTGCCCAACGCCTCGTTCATTGGGTTCACCGGCACGCCCATCGAGCTGCAGGACGCCAACACGCGGGCCGTCTTCGGCGACTATATCAGCATCTACGACATCCAACGGTCGGTCAGCGACGGCGCCACGGTGCCGATCTACTACGAGAGTCGGCTTGCCCAACTCGCGTTAGACGAAGCAGAGAAGCCGAAGATCGACCCGGACTTCGAGGAAGCCACCGAAGGCGAGGAGGTCGAGCGCAAGGAGAAGCTGAAGACCAAGTGGGCGCAGCTCGAAGCCATCGTCGGCGCTGAGAAGCGGCTGAAGCTCATTGCGCGCGACCTGGTGGAGCACTTCGAGAACCGCCTCGAAGCCCTGGAGGGCAAGGCGATGGTGGTGTGCATGAGCCGGCGCATCTGCGTCGAGTTACACCGCGAGATCGTGGCACTGCGGCCCGACTGGCAGCACGACGAAGACGAGCAGGGCGGCGCCAAGGTGGTGATGACGGGTTCGGCGTCCGATCCGCTTGACTGGCAACCGCACATCCGCAACAAGCCCCGCCGCGAGGCGCTGGCAAAGCGGTTCCGCGACCCCGCCGACCCGCTCCGTCTGGTCCTCGTCCGCGACATGTGGCTAACCGGCTTCGACGCGCCGAGCCTGCACACGATGTACGTCGACAAGCCGATGCGCGGACATGGGCTGATGCAGGCCATCGCGCGCGTGAACCGGGTGTTCAAAGACAAGCCCGGCGGGCTGGTGGTGGACTACCTGGGGCTGGCGGATGAACTGAAGAAGGCGCTGGCGACCTACACCGAGAGCGGCGGCACCGGAGGCACGGCCATTGACCAGGACGAGGCCGTCGCGGTGATGCTGGAGAAGTACGAGGTCTGCTGCGGTCTCTTCCACGGGTTTGACTGGCTGAAGTGGACGACGGGAACGCCGCCGGAGCGCTTGGGCCTGCTGCCTCCTGCGCAGGAGCACATCCTCGCGCAGGAGAATGGCAAGGACCGGTGCATCCGCGCCGTGCGGGAACTGTCGCAAGCCTTCGCGTTGGCCGTGCCCCACGCGGAAGCGCTCCGCATCCGCGACGATGTGGGCTTCTTCCAGGCCGTGCAGGCGGTGCTTGCCAAGCGCGCGCCCGGCGACCCGCGGCCCGAAGAGGAGCTCGACCTCGCAGTCCGGCAGATCCTCTCTCGCGCAATAGCCCCCGAAGGCGTCGTGGACCTCTTCGCCGCCGCCGGGCTGGCGAAACCGGACTTGTCGATCCTCTCCGACGAGTTCCTCGCCGAGGTGCGCGGAATGCCGCACCGCAACCTTGCCGTCGAGCTGCTGCAAAAGCTGCTAAAGGGCGAGCTTGCCACTCGGCGGCGCAGGAACGTTGTGCAAGCGCGCTCCTTCGCCGAGATGTTAGAGGAGACCATCCGGCGCTACCAGAACCGGGCTATCGAAGCGGCGCAAGTCATCGAGGAGCTGATCCAACTCGCCAAGGACATGCGCGAAGCCAACGCCCGCGGCGAGGCGCTTGGGCTGTCAGAAGACGAGGTGGCGTTCTACGACGCGCTGGAGACCAACGACAGCGCGGTGAAGGTGTTGGGCGACGACGTTCTCCGCGACATTGCCCGCGAGCTGGTGGACACGGTGCGGGAAAACGTGACCCTCGACTGGACGCTCCGCGAGAACGTGCGCTGCCAACTTCGCGTACTGGTCAAGCGCATCCTGCGGAAGCACGGGTACCCACCCGACAAGCAGGAGAAGGCGACGCAGACGGTGTTGGAGCAGGCCGAGGTGCTGTCGGGAGTCTGGGCGGTGACATGGAACCACTCCATTGACGCCAGGGAGGACTCACGCCGCGTCCCGGGAATGGACCGGCGCGGCTGGCCAGGTCAATAGCGCTGGAACCGCCCGTGCATCTTCTTCCGTTCCTGCTCCTCGGTGAGGAACATGTAGAAGATGCCGAGAAAGTAGGTGGCGGCGATGCCGACCAGTGGATACCCCAAGGGGAAGACGAGGTCGTGCTTGGCGAAGAGCCACTGGTTCACCGCGGTGAAAACGACGATGGGCGGCACCATGGCGCCGAGCAGGTACAGCACGAACCACGTGAGCCCGTAGAAGCCGAACCGCGTGCCCCTCACGGAGAAGGACAGCCGAGTGTCAATCTGCGTGGCGATCACACTCACCGGTTTCCCCACCGGCACCGTGATGAAGCCGGTGATTAGCGCCACGAGGAGGAGAATCGGGCCGGTGACCTTCGACGAGGCTCGGCCAAGGTAGTGCTGGTCCAGGAACATGCGGACTGCGTTCGCGTGGATCTCGACTCCCGGAGTGTTCCCTTGCCGGAAGTAGGGCGAGGGTCGGTTGTCGCGCAACTCGTCAGCGGTGCCGCCGATCAACACGAGCTTGTCCTTGAACAGCTTGCGGCGCGCCTCCAGCGTGTTCACCAGGTCGTTGTTCTGCGGGATCTGCTCCATGCCGAGGTAGTAGTACGAGTGCGTGAGGAAGCTGCGCACCGGCCCTGCGTAGTTGATCAGCATCTGGAACCCATGGACATACGGAACCCGCTTCTTCCCCTTAAGGCGGTTGCGGGTCCAGTCGGTGATCTGCTCGGGAGTCAAGCCCTCGTAGGTCCCGGCAACCATCGGGCCGAAGAAGGGGAGCGTCTCCTCGAATGCGTCGTTGTACCAGGCCGCGTCGATAGTACGCACAAAGGCATCGATGTCTTCCCTGACGGTGATGAACCCGGTGCCCAGACACGCGTCTTCCAGCTCCGGGATCGGGTAGATCTCCCGGCTGACATCGGTCGCTTCGAAGTCCCCGCCCTGGCGTTCGACGGTCTCTTTGGAGCCCTCTTCCAGGTTGGCTGCCAGGATCACATTCCCGGCCCGCGCACAGGCTTTGGCAAAGGCCGCGTCGTCCTTCGCCCCGCGAGCCATGCTGCTGCTGAAGTCCACATCGAAGGCGATGATCTTGGCTCCCGCCTCACGAAGGCGGTCCACGATCCTGGCGTGGCATTGCCTCGGAAAGGGCCAATCGCCGATGTTCTGCATGGACTCATGGTCGATGGCCAGGATGACGATCTCGTCGCCCGTCGGCAACCGTCCCCGGCGGCGCATGCGCTCATCGAACAGCTTCAGCTCGAACACCTGGAGAAGGGTGTAAGCGGGCCAGCGGTTGTCGCCGTACTCCTCCTCGTGCTCGAACTCGTGCTGGTAGCGCAGCAGAACCACCGAGAGACCGAGCGCCATCACGCTCATCACAGCCAATTGGCGGCGCCGGCCCTTGAGTGTCTGCCAGAATGCCTTCATCTCTGCGCTCCGATCCGAAGCGGGTCAGATAGCGTGTCTGCAAACGCGGAATCCGGGGAGGGCGAGGCTCCTGCCGAGCCGGTTGCGCTTTGGCGGCTCGGCAGGAGCCTCGCCCTCCCCGCTGCGCACCGGAACAGAGGCTCTCCAGACACGCTTTTCAAGTCGGCGGTCATTCTACACCTCCGATCAACAGCAAGTCGAGGAAGGGCGCAGCCGAGCGCGCCTGCCGTTCGGCTCTGCACGGATGGAGTATAATCCCCGTTTCATGGCCTTCCCGCACGGAACCGTCGCAGCCACCACACCACTCAGTCGGAGCACCGAATGCAGCCAACAAAGAAGCTCAACGTTGCCGTCCTGATGGGCGGCAAGACGGCGGAACACGAGATCTCGCTTCAGACGGGCGTGGAAATCGCCAACGCCTTGGACAAGCGGCACTACCGGGTCTTCCCCCTCGTGATCACGAAGCAAGGCCAGTGGATCTGGCCGGGACGAGCACTGACTGCGGCGGCGGACCAGCTTTCGCTGCCGGACGTGACGCAAGCGGTGCCGCCTCCACCGGTCCCGACCGGTGCGGTGCCCGAGAGCGCTCCCCGGCGTTCGGGGCTGGAGCGCCTCCATCCCTCGCCGGACCGACCCGTGGACGTGGTGTTCATTGCCATGCACGGCCCCAATGGGGAGGACGGCACGGTGCAAGGTCTGCTGGAGCTGCTGGACGTGCCGTACACGGGTTCCGGGGTCAGAGCAAGCGCCCTGGCCATGGACAAGCCGCTGGCGAAGCTGCTCTTCCAGCAGGCGGGCCTGCGAGTGCCGCGGGGAACGGTGATCGAGGCGCGCCGGTGGCGGGAAGCGCCGGACGCGTGCGCCGCAGCGCTGGCGAGTGACCCCGGCTATCCGTGCCTCGTGAAGCCCACCGGTCAGGGCTCAAGCGTCGGCGCTTCGATCTGCCGCAACGCGGACGACCTGCCGGCGGCCATGGACCTGGCATTCCGGTTCGAACCCAGAGTGTTGGTGGAGGAGTATCTCCGCGGAACGGAGTTGACCTGCGGCGTGCTCGAGGACGCGGAGACCCGGGAGCCGGTCCCCCTGCCGGTGATTGAGATCGTCCCCAAGACCACGTTCTTCGACTACGAAGCGAAGTACGACCCTGAGATCACCGACGAGATCGTCCCCGCGCGCAGGCGTGCGCCCGCACGGCACACGTAACGTTGGGCTGCAGCGCCATGTCCCGCACCGACATGATCCTGCAGGACGGCAAGCTCTACGTCATGGAGCTAAACACCATCCCCGGCATGACCCCCAACTCCCTCCTCCCCAAGGCCGTCCGCGCCGCCGGCATGTCCTTCGCGCAGCTCCTCGACCGGCTCGTGCAACTCGCGGTCAACGACCACGAACTGCGGCATTGGCAGAACGGGCGGTGAAGCGCGTAAGGGGAACGGCCAACGCGCTCCCTGACGGTCCGCCTTTTCCGAGCCGCGACCGTGAGGGAGCGTGTGACACGCTGGCCCCTCCCGCGGACGTAACGGCTCACACGCTCCCTGACGGTCGC
>PEVN01000318.1:6884-14608 GCA_002779825.1 Armatimonadetes bacterium CG06_land_8_20_14_3_00_66_21
CGCGGCTCGGAAAAGGCGCGTTGGGGAGGCGGCACGCTCGGCGCATCGTATTCTGCGCAGGAGGAATGAGCTACGCATGTCAGCGACAAACTCCAACCGCTGGGACAGCTTCCGCGAACCGTTGGGCTACCTGATCACGTTTGCGTGCTACGGCGCCCGGCTCCACGGAGATGATAGCGGCTCGGTGGACCCGGCGCACAACCTCCCTGGTACGCCGTTCGTCGAGCCAACTCCCGCCCGTGTGGCGTCGGAGCACCGGCGCATGGACCAGCCACCCTACCTGCTTGACTCCGCGCACCGACGCATTGTCCTACGGACCATCCGGGAGGTGTGCGGCTACAAGGGCTGCCGGCTGTTCGCTGCTCACATTCGAGTGGCACACGTTCACGGCGTCGTCGAGGCAGCCGCAGCCCCGGAGGCCATCATGAACGCCTGGAAAGCCTACGCCAGTCGGCGACTCAACGAGACGGGAGTCGATTCACCGGACCGGAAGCGGTGGGCTCGACACGGGAGCACGCGATACCTCTGGACCGACGACGACCTCGCCGCCGCGGTGCATTACGTTCTGTACGAACAAGGGGAGCCACTGGACACGTATTCGAGCCTCGCGTCGCCCGACTCGCCTTCCGAGCCGCGACCGTCAGGGAGCGTGTGAACAGCTACCGTTCTCCGCGGACCGAACGGCTCACACGCTCCCTCACGGTCCGCCTTTTCCGAGCCGCGACCGTGAGGGAGCGTGTGAGCCGTTACGTCCGCGGGAGGGGCCAGCGTGTCACACGCTCCCTCACGGTCCGCCTTTTCCGAGCCGCGACCGTGAGGGAGCGTGTGAACAGCTACCGTTCTCCGCGGACGTAACGGCTCACACGCTCCCTGACGGTCGCGGCTCGGAAGACGGCGGAACATCGGCTACCGGCGGTGCAGCGCTTGCGGTCCTATCTGTCAGCGCCCGCGGGCAGCGTGAACGTGACGGTCATACCCTCGTCTTCCTCGCTCTCCAGCCAGATGCGCCCGCCTTGCGCTTCGACGGCGAGCTTGCAGAAGGTGAGGCCAAGCCCGCTCCCCACGCTCCCGCCAGCCTTTCGGGCGGTCACCTGCCCGTACTTGTCGAACACCCGTCCGGCCCACTCTCCAGGGACGCCGGGGCCCTCGTCTCTGACGCTGAACGCCGCCTCATCCGTGTCGAGCCGCCGCGTGCGAACGTGGACCGTGGAGTCGCTCGGAGCGAACTTAAGGGCGTTGCTGAGGAGGTTGGCCAACACCCGCGAGGTCAGGTCCGAATCAGCATACACGGTATCCACTTCGTCGTCTGCTCCCACCGCAACGGACACCCGCTTCAGCCGAGCCAACAGGGAAACCTGGGCGACGGCTCCTGACACCAGCTCTGCTACGGGCACGCCCCTCCGCTCCAGCGGCAGTTTGCCGGACTCCAACCGAGGCACGTCGAGGAGCGAGTCCACCAGTGTGAGCATCCGCTGGGCAGAGGTCAGCCCGATGCCCACCAAGTCCGTCTCCTCGTCGTTCCCTGCATTCGCCGCCTGCTTGGGCAGCAGGCGAAGCGCCGCCATGACATTGCTCAGCGGCGAGCGGAGGTCGTGGACGATGAACTGGAACAGCTCTTCCCGGCGCTCGCGGGCGGCACGCAGCGACGATAGCGCGGCGGTGACGATCACGAAGAACCCGAGACGAACGGTCGCGTTCCAGTAGGCGGCCGAGACGTGGAGATGGTAGTCCCACAACAGGTCGGCCGCCAACCAGGTTGCAGCGCTGGCGAGCGACACCAGGAGACCGGCGACCAAGCCGCCGACCCACGCGGCCAGGAAGATGGGGAGCAGGTAGAACACGGAGAACGAGTACTCCCAGCCCGTCTGGTAGTCCACGACCCCGAGCAGTCCGACCAAGGCCAGCGCCGCGCCAGTCACGAGGAGGGGGGAACGCAGGCGACTCCACTTCGCCACAGACACGGCAACCAGTCTCCTTGGCGCTGCGCGCGTGGCTTCGGCACGCGCAGCCACGCGCTACAGCTCGACAGTCTGCCCCTCTTGGGCGCCGAAGCACTCCATCGCGGCGCCACTCGCGGCAATTGCGTCGCGCGCCTGAGCGACCAACCGGTCGATGGCGTCGTCGTCATGGGCGGGATCGTGGTGAAACAGCGCCAGCCGCTTTGCGCCGGCGTCCAGCGCGACGCGCACCACGTCGTCCACGCTCCCATGTCCCCAGCCGCGTCGTTGCTGGTACTCCTCGGCGTCGTAGGGCGCGTCGGCGATCAGCAGATCGGCATCGCGGGCGAACTCGGCCAGGCGGGGATCGATCGGCGGAGGCTCCTGGACCGACCCGGCGAGGCTCCCGCACGGCTCGTTGTCGCACAGGTACACCAGCGACTTCCCGCCCCACTCCAAGCGATAGGCAAGCGCGATGCCGGGGTGGTTGGCGAAGATGGTGGTGACCTTCACGCCGTCGATCACGTGCTCACCAACGTCCAACTCGTGGAAGTGCACCTCGGACTGCGCCTCGCTCAGCAGCACCGGGAAGTAGGGCAACGTCATCTGGCCGGCGAGCACCGTCTCCAGCGTTCCGTCGGCGCCTTGCGGTCCATAGATGTGCAGCACGTTACCGGGCACGTAGAGCGGCGTGAAGAAGGGGAACCCTTGCAGGTGGTCCCAGTGCGTATGGGAGATCAGCAGGTGGAGCTTCACTGGCTTCCCCGCGGCCATCAGCGCGTTACCAAGCTCACGGATCCCGCTACCGGCGTCCAAGACGAACAGCGCCTCGCCGCACCGCACCTCCACGCACGGTGTGTTCCCGCCGTAGCGGTTGGTCCGCGGACCGGGCGCGGGGATCGAGCCGCGCACGCCCCAGAACTTCACTGTCATTGCTGGTCCCTCCCCGCCTCTCCCAGAAGCCGCTCAACCGCCGAGCGCAGCGCGTCCGGGTCGAAGGGCTTGGTCATGAACTCATCCGCGCCCAGCGCCAACGCTTGGTTGCGGTCAGCGGCGTACGCCTTCGAGGTCAGCACGAGGACCTTCATGCCGTGCAGCTCCGGGCGCTTCCGCAACTCGCCGCACACAGCGAACCCGTGGCCTCTCGGCATGAGTACGTCGAGGATGGCGAGGTCCGGACGATGGACGCCCGCCTTCGCGATGGCTTCCTCGCCGGTCGAGGCGAACAGCACCTCGTGCCCCAGAGGCCGGACAACCTCTGCCACGAGGGCTTGCGTCAATTCGTCGTCATCGGCGATGAGCACAGTCTTGAGGGCTGACATAGAGCACACCTCGTTTCTCGGCACGCTTGGGTGGACCCAACTGGGCGTTGCGCTGCCTGATTGTAGCCTGCGGCGGCGGCGGGCGCCAAGCTGGACATCGGCCGCGCCATGGGATACCATTGTGCAACACCGAGCCATGGCGCCGATCAGACCGGCGTTCCGGTTTATTCGCACCCGGCGCGGCTGCCCTGCGGTTGACTTCCCTGGCAGCGTGCGATACACTCCCAACCGTTCGTGTTGCTGTCGTAGTTGCGTCAAACGCCCTGTGACGGGAAGCAGCCGGATGGGCTCGTGTGCGCGACAACCTTGGCCGGCGAGTTCGCGGAGCGCGCTTGGGTCCTGCGTGCCTGCGGCGAACACCTCTCTCCCTGCATCGGTGCGGTTCCCCCGTCTCGTTCTCAGACCCGGAGTTGGTGGCCTTCGCCAACGCCATTCCCCCGGAACTGAAAGTGGGCGGGAAGGCGCGGACTGAGAAATGGGTGCTGAGATCGGCCGTCAGCGACCTGCTGCCCCGTGAGCTGGCGTGGCGGCCCAAGGACAAGTTCTGGAGCGGATCGGGTGTGGGCAGTCTGCTGGCCGAGGTCGCGGAGAGCCATGTTTCCGAGAGCAAATTCCGCGCCGCGGAAGCGGTGCGCCGTCGGGCAGCCATCCGCTCGCGCGAGGAGCTACACTACCACCACCTGTTCCGGGAGCGTTTCCCTGAACCACCGGCAGTCCGCTGCCTGGGGCGGACTCCGCAGGTCTCACCGCAGTGAATCCGCGGGCGGACAGAGCGCACGGCAGAAGAGGTCGTCGGAAGGAGCCGGAAAGGTATGAGTGCGGAGAAACCCGTCTTCTGTGTGGTCGGTGCCGGCCATGGCGGGATAGCCATGGCCGGACACCTGTCGCTGCTGGGTTTTGAGGTTCGCCTGCTGAACCGAACGGCCGAGCGGCTCCTTGCGATTCAGACGGAAGGCGGCATCGATGTCACGGGAGAGGTAGAGGGATTCGGGCGGGTGGCTGTGGCCACCGACAGAGCGGAAGAGGCTCTTCCGGGGGCGGACGTGGTCATGGTTGTCGTCCCCGCGACCGGGCACCGCGCCGTGGCCGAGCTATGCGCCCCGCACCTCAAGTCGGGACAGATCGTGGTGCTGAATCCTGGACGGACCTTCGGAGCCCTCGAGTTCCACCAAGTGGTTCGGGGCCTGGGCTGCAAGGACGACGTGATGATCGCGGAGACGCAGACCTTCCTCTACGCCAGCCGGGTAACAGGCCCGGGGCAGGTGAAGGTCTTCCGCGTTAAAAACCATATCCCGCTGGCTGCGATCCGGGCCCATCGCATCCCGGAATGCCTGAAGGTAGTCCGGCAGGCGTACCCTCAGTTCGTACCTGGGGACAACGTCTTCAAGACGAGCTTCAACAACATCGGGGCGGTCTTCCATCCCGCTCTGATGATCCTGAACACGGGGTGGATTGAGGATGCCGACGACTTCGAGTTCTACTTCCAGGGCGGCTCGCCGTCGGTTACGGCCGTCCTGGAGAAGCTCGACGCGGAACGAGTGGCTGTGGCGGCGGAGCTGGGAATCGAGGCGATGAGCGCGCGGCAATGGCTGTACTTCGCCTACGACGCGGCCGGTAAGACCCTGCGAGACGCGATGCGCGCCAATGCCGGCTACCGGGGCATCACGGCACCGCACCAGACGCAGATGCGCTACCTCACCGAGGATGTACCTTGCAGCCTGGTGCCCATGAGCTCGCTGGGCAAGCAGTTGGCCGTGCCGACGCCGGTGATGGACTCGCTGATTGCCCTGGCGTCGGCGATGCATGACCGCGACTACCGGGCAGAGGGGCGCACGATGGAGAAGATGGGCCTTGACACGCTGAGCGTCAAGCAACTGCGGCTGCTCGCCATCGGGGAGCTGCCGGAAGGCGAGACGGAGGAGGTCGCCGAGGAGGAAGAGGAACAGTGACCACGTTGCCAGTCACAGAGCGCGACGTATTCGGCCTGGTTCGCGCGACGGTCGACGCGCACACACTCGGTCTCAGCTCTGTGGCGCAGTTGCTGGAGGAGTGCGGTCTGCGCGTGGTCATGGCGGAGGCATCGGTCTGCGAAGCTGCCGGACAGTCCGGGCGGGCAGATAGCGCCGCCATCCTGGAGCGGTGGGTGCGTGACCACGGGATCACCCGACTTGGTTTCAGCTACCGCCTGGACCCTGGGGACGGCGCGGAGCTGTTCGGGGCGCTTTGCCGCCGCCTTCGCGAGCGGCGGCTGTTGGCCGGCGAGGGCGGCCCGCTCAAGTCGCTGTGCTTCGCCGGACTCCCGGCAGCCTGCGCTCGGGTGCGCCGCGAGCAGCCGGACAGCGTGGCGGTGTTCCAGGGCGACGAGACGCCCGGCGAGACCCTCACCCGATTGGGCGTGCCGCCCTCGTTGCGCCCGGCGGGGATGACCGAGGAGATCGCCTATGACGACACCCGGCTCACCTTCGCCCGCGACCTGTTGCGAGGCGAGAAGCCTCTGCGGGAAACGGCGGTGGACCGGTCCGCCTACCCCGGGATCGGCACCGCACAGGATAGGCTCGTCTCGCGCGTCGCCCACAGCATCGGCCGCGGGCAGCCTCCGGTCATGCGCGCCCACGTCGGTCCGTACTCGCCAAACCGCCTGGAGGCGGTGCACCTGTTCCTGGATTGGTGCCGGCAACTCGCAGCCACGGGCTTCCTTGACGTGCTCTCGGTGGGCACGTCGCAGCTCACCCAGTCCAAGTTCGGCGAGGAGTGGGGCGATGCCCCCAACGGCGGCGGCGTGCCGCTGAACTCGCCGGAGGAGTTCCGCGCCGTGTGGGACGTCAGTCGCCCCATGCTCGTGCGCACCTACGCCGGCACGAACCGTCTCCCCGAGTTGGCGCGCCTATACGAGGCCACGATCAACAACGCCTGGCACGCCTTGTCGCTGTGGTGGTTCTGCCAAGTCGACGGACGCGGTCCCCTGACCGTGCGGGACAATCTCAGGCAGCAGTTCGAAACGTTGGAGGTGGTCGCCGGGTCCGGGAAGCCCTATGAGCCCAACGTCCCCCACCACTTCGCCTTCCGCGGCGCTGATGACGTCACCTACGTCGTCTCGGCCGTCCTGGCGGCGCGCGCAGCGAAGCACCTCGGCATCCGACATCTGGTTCTCCAGAACATGCTCAACACGCCGAAAGGGACGTGGGGCGTTCAGGACCTTGCCAAGGCGCGGACCCTGCTGACGCTGACCCGAGAACTGGAAGACCCGGGCTTCAAGGTGTATCTACAGCCGCGTGCCGGCCTCGACTACTTCTCGCCCGACCTGGAGAAAGCGAAGGTGCAGCTTGCCGCCGTCACGGCGCTCATGGATGACATCGAGCCGCACGACGTGACCAGCCCGCCGATCATCCATGTGGTGAGTTACTCCGAAGGCTCCCACCTCGCGGAGCCAGCGGTGGTGAACGAGAGCGTCCAGATCACGCGCGCCGCACTGCGCGAGTACCGCCGACTGCGGGCATCCGGCGACATGGCAGACATGAGCGCCCACCCCGAAGTGCTGACGCGAACGGAAGGGATGCTCTCCGGCGCCCGAGCGGTGCTCCGTGCCATCGAGCAGTGCATTCCAGAGCCGTACACCCCGCGCGGTCTGTACGATGCCTTCGCTGCGGGCTTCCTGCCCGTGCCGCATCTGTGGGAGTGCCGGCAGGAGTTCCCCAATGCCGTGCAGTGGCGGACGAGACTGATGAGGGGCGGCGTTCACGTGGTCAACGCCGCCGGACAGCCGGTGCCCCCGGAAGCACGGGCTTCGTTGACGGCAGCCGAAGCTGCGCGGACCCGTCGCTGACGCGCGGCCAACCGTCAGAACGCGAAGTACCGCAGCCACACGTACACGCTGCTGATGACGAGCGACATGAGCGTGACCGGGATGCCGTAGCGCAGGAAGTCCACGAAGCGGAGCGGCTCCCCGTTCTTCTCGCACATGCCGGCGGCGATGACGTTGGCGGACGCCCCAACGATGGTCGCATTCCCGCCCAGGCACGCGCCCAACGCCAACGATCACCACAGCGGCTCGACGTTCACCGTCGTCGCCATCGACTTGATCAGCGGGATCATCATCGCCGTGTAGGGGATGTTGTCGACGACGGCTGAGAGGATCGCCGACATCCACAGCACCAGCATCGCGCCACCCACTGGGCTGGCCTTGACGATGGGCAAGGCCGCCCGCCCGACGGCCTCGATCACCCCGGTGTGTACCAGCCCACCTACGAGCATGAACAAGCCCACAAAGAAGAATAGCGTGGTCCACTCGACTTCCCGCAGGCGCGGGTGAGGGTCTTCACCGGCGATCAGGAGCAGCAAGGCGGCGCCGCCTAAGGCGATGGTCGACGCCTGTGCTCGGCGAGGGTCTCCTGACCCCGCCGCTCCCCGGACCGACAGGTCTCCAGAGCCCTTTGAGACCTGTGCTCGGCGAGGGTCTCCTGACCCC
>PEVN01000318.1:14622-32254 GCA_002779825.1 Armatimonadetes bacterium CG06_land_8_20_14_3_00_66_21
TTTCGGGGCGGTCGGAGACCTGCCCCGAGCTAAGGCGGCGCCGCCTAAGGCGATGGTCGACGCCTCCAGGTGGAGCGCCCCGTGCAACAGGAACCCCAGAACCACAAGCGCCAGCACGCTGAGCGTCCTCTTCAGCAACAGCGGGTCCGTGATCTCCGGGAGGTCGTGCAGGACGGCAGCCGGATCGGGGGCGGTCTTGGGGAGGTCGGCGCGGAGCACCCAGCGCAATATCACGCAGAACACGAGCGTGATGACCGCAATCACCGGGGTCAGGTGAACCAGGAAGTCTAAGAACGTGAGCTTGGCCGCGCTGCCAATGAGGATGTTGGGCGGGTCGCCGATCAACGTGGCCGTGCCGCCGATGTTGGACGCCAGCACCTGAGCGATGATGAGCGGCGCCGCCCGCATGCCCAGTGTCTTGGCCACCCGGATGGTCAGCGGCACCGTCAGCACGATGGTCGTCACGTTGTCGAGGAAGGCGGAAAGAACCGCCGTCATGAAGCAGAGCAGCACCGCCACCTTCAGCGGGTCGCCCTTGGCCAGCCGCACGCACTGCGCCTCCAGCCACTGGAACACGCCGGTGTCTTCCAGCACATCGACGATGATCATCATGCCGATGAGCAGGAAGATGACGTTCCAGTCGACTGCTTCGTATGCCTCGTGTTGCGGCAGCAGCCGGAGCATGACCATCAGCACTCCGGCAATCAGCGCCACGACGGTCCGATGCACCTTCTCGGCAACGATGGCGGCGTAGGCGACTGCAAAGATGACGATGGCGGCGGCAGCTTCCACTGGATGGGTCTCCTAATGCGGGTTAGTTGGTGCTCGCTCGGGGCAGGTCTCGGACCGCCCCGGAACGCCTGACCGGAGGTCTCAAGATGAGGGCGAACCCGAGGGGTTCGAGGAGACCTATCGGTCGGCAGTGCGGCGGGGTGGCCCAGCGGGCACCCCAGACCCTCGCCGAGCCGGGCTCTCCGTCACCGCTCCCACCCGCGGAGATGCTGCCCGCTCTGCGCGATGATGTTGACCAGCGAGGCGAGCATCTGGTCGCGCATCGGGGAATTGAGGGCGAGGGCGATCTGGGTCTCGACGAGGCCGAAGGGCACGCCGGTGTCGTAGCGCTCGCCGTCAGCCTCGAAGGCCAGGTAGCGCTCCTTCTGCCTCAGCATGTCCTGGGAGTTGGTGAGCTGGATCTCGCCGCGCTGCCGGAGGTTGTTGTCGAGGTGGTACTGGAGGCACTCGAAGAGCGTCGGCGTGAACACGTGCATCCCGAAGAAGCACAGGAACTTGCCGATGGGGACGCCTTCGGTGCGCAGCTCCTCGTAGGCGAGTTCGAGCGACGGTTTCTCCACCAGCTCCGTGATCTTGTAGGTCGGCGGCTTGTCCCCCAGCCGGGCCCCGGTCAGCGTGCCGTACAGGTGCAGCAGCGTCTCCGGGGTCTGCTTCACGGCTGACACCGAGCAGCCGTACCGCTCGTAGACTTCCAGCACTTGCGCCGCGCAGCGGGCGCCATCCCCCGAGATGTACACATGGTCGCCGAGCAGCAGCAGGAAGGGCTCGTCGCCGACAAACTCGCGCGCACAGTAGACGGCGTGCCCGTAGCCCTCCGGGCTGGGTTGCTCGACGTAGGTCAGGGACTGATGGATGCGCTCCAACCGCTCGCTCTGCTCCAACGCCCAGCGGTGCTTAGAGAAGGAGGGCAACAGGTCTTCCGCGATGCCCCGGAAGTGCCGCCGGTACTGCTCTTCGTTGCCGGGAGCGGTGACGATGCAGATCTCCTCGATGCCTGAGTCCAGCGCCTCTTCGGCGATGATCTGGATGGCCGGCTTGGTGATTCCGTCTCGGTCCACCAAGGGGAACATCTCTTTCTGCACGGTCGTCGAGGCGGGGTACTGCCGCGTTCCTCGGCCGGCGGCGGTGATTACGGCTTTGCGCACTTTCTGCACGGAGCGATCATCCTCTGCTTGTCGGGTCTCCTGGGGCCGGACGCAACGGCGCTGCCAGCCCTGACCGCCGCTCCGGGCGCGCGGTTTCTTCCCCAAGGGGCGTCACCGTATCGCCTGAACGGAGCGACAGCGCCTGCTTCGGGCCGAGACGTCGGTCGAAGACCAGGAGCACGTGATCGGACAGCACATAGTCCAGCGGCGCCTCGGCCGTCGTGAGCAGTCCGGCAGCCGGGGTGTACGAGAACTCCCGACGCGACGTGCCCGCCTCACACGCGAGCGCAGCGGTCCTCGGCCCCGCCGGGCTCGCCGATCCCTCGGGCCACCATCGAAGTGACAACTCGACACACCGCGCCTCCTTCGTCTCGAACACCCGCGAGGACGCGCCGAACAAGCGCCAACCGTCAAGGACCACGGCGCGGGGCGTGTCGCCCTGGTCGTGGTCGCCCGCGAAGAGCTGCAGCAGGCCACTCCAGTGATCGGCGCCGCGCTTCAGCACGACAACCCCGGCCTTGCTGAAGCAGACGCCGAAATCGCTCCGACGCAGCAGCTTCAGGGGGTAGTAGCGCACAACGTCAATGCCCGCCTCGGGGAGCAGCGAATCCGGCCACAGCAGCGGCTCCAGGGCGTCGACGATCACATACTCGCCCATCCCCTCCGCCGGGTCAACGAACAGCCGCTGCCGTTGCGACAGGTGCGGGCCTACGTGTTGCGGCGCGGTAACGGAGGCCGTTGGGGGAATCTGCTTCACGGCCTCGCGCAGAGCCCGGGTGTGCGCTGGCGGCCACGGGGGATTCGGGAGCACCTGCCGCCCGAGCGCCAGCCTTCCGTATCCCGCGCACAGCAGGCAAACCAGGCAGAGGGCCGGGAGCGAATTGCGTGGCACTACGCGGTTCTCCTGCGCCCACGGGCTGGTCTCGGCCCAGGCCGTCAGCTTGCGCGACAGGCGCGCCGCCCCACAGACCGCCGCCGCCGCCAAGACCGGCAATACGTACGCCTGGTACTGGCTGTGGATGTCGTTCATCTGGCTCCAGCCAGTCAGCATGTTCAGGTACCAACCGGGTGCTGCCACCAAGAGCAGCGCGGGGCAGAGCAGCGACAGGAGAGCCAGGGGAACCAGAAGCTGCGTCACGTAGAGCGCGTTGGCGTCGGTCAGGAGCTGCGTGATCAACAGCGAGGGATCCCGCACGAGTTCGTGCACCATGCCGCCGAACCCGTTGGCCAACAACCCCAGCATCTCCCGCCCGCCCCCGTAGAGGCGCGGCGCCGGGCCGTGCAGTCGCGGAAGAACCACGACGACCGTCGCCAGCCAGATCACGGACAGCAGGGAGAGACCAAAGCCCGTTCTGCGGACCGAGAAGCGACAGGCGGCGTACACGCCTAGGGGCACCGTCACCAGCGCGACATCCTCCCGGCAACAGAGCGCCAATAGGCTCCACGCGAAGAACGCCCGGTGGCTGCCCCGGTCGAGGCTGACCAGCGCGGCGATCAGGAGCGGCACGGCGAAGGCGTTGGTGTGCATCGCCGCCAGTCCAATGCCCTGAAGCGCCGGGTGCAGCACGAAGCACGCGGCAAACACGCACGCAGCGAAGTCCGACGCCAGCCTCCGGCGAGCGAAGGCGTAGAGCGGCACCGCGCCCAACCCCAGCGCGATTGCCTGCAAGACCTGCAGCAGCCTCGGGTCGGCCCACAGCCGATACAGGGGCGCAATCAGCAGGAACGGCACTTCCAGTCGGCCGGTGAGCGCCCGCGAGGTCAACCGCGTCATGCCGATGGAGAACTTCAGCAGGCGACCGTGGGCAGTGTTCCACGCAGTTTGGTCCATGAACCCCAGGTCATAGGTGAAGGTCATGAACTGGCCGTGGCGCCACACCGCCGCCACTCCGAGGGCGCCCGCGCCCAGCAGAACGATCGCCGCAAGGCACCCTGTCGCTCGGCGGCCACGAACCGCCTCCGCTCTCGCCGCGAGATCGACGCCCAGGAACCACGCCTTCATCCCCGCTGCGACCGCCAAGAGGACAACGGCGACTTCAACCGCAGCGCCCGCCAGCAATTCGCTCCCGCTCTTGCCTCCCCCTTCCAGAGAGGCGCACGCCGCTGCGATCAGTAGCGCCGGGACGAGCGGCGCGTACGTGAGCGCGTCCTTGCGAAGCATCGCCGCCAACGGCGTGCCGCGCAGGAGGGTGGGCGCGGTGGCCAGGACGCTGTAGACAACCCACAGCCCCACCGACAGGCCGACACAGGCAAGTTCGGAGCCGACCGGCACTGTAAGCCCTCTTTGCCCCTCGTACGCCCTCAGCAGCATCCCGCCTGCCGCTCCGGCGCCGGCAGGAAGCACGCCCCACAGGAGATTCTGCGGCCGGCTGAAGAACGCGCGCAACTGCGCACTCACCACGCCAGCGATCGGCTGTCTGGGAGGGGTCGAACTGCCTTTCCTCATGGTGCCACTGAAGTTGAGAGGTTACCGCAACTCGACCCGTCCCGGAAGGCGGGAGGCCGCCGGAGAACGGGCGGCGCCGACCGCCTATCGGCAGCACGTGCAGCGGCGCAAAAGAAAAGGCGCACCGAAGCGAGCGAAGCTTCGGTGCGCCTGTGTGTGCAGTGGTAGCCCCAGGGGGAATCGAACCCCCGTTTGCGGAATGAGAGTCCGCTGTCCTAGGCCACTAGACGATGGGGCCATCGTCATTTCAGAATTCGCGCTCCCGGATTCCGGCTTCGGGTCGAGGCGACAGATACAAGCCAGCGGTCGATGCCAGAGGTCCAGAACCAAGAAGCTGCAATCTGAAATCAGCTTGGCTGGGGAGGGAGGATTCGAACCTCCGGCCTTCTGATCCAGAGTCAGACGTCTTACCGCTCGACCACTCCCCAGCGGGAACGTGATTTGCATAGTGTAGCACAAGGCCCGCAGGGAGGCAACACCCGGGAACCAACTACGCTGCGGACAGCCCGACTCCGGCCGCTCCCTGCCGCCGGCAGGCAAACGTACTCGGCCGGGCGCTACTGGCTCTTCAGTCGTTCCTCGAGGGCAGCCTCCACCCGGCGGTTGTTCTCCTCGATAATGTCGCCGAGGGCGTCGGCCAACTCCTTCACCATCGAGTTGGTCGCGGCCCATGCCTTGTGTGGCTCGGGCGGGGGCGCCAACTGGTAGCCCAAGGCACGCGACAAACTGGCGACGTTCCGGGAGTTGTAGTAGCCCTCCCGAACAGCAGCAATCAACTGCTGACGAACCTCCTCACGGCTCATTCCAATAGACATAGCGCAATTCGCCTCCAGGCACGGCCGGCCGGATTCTGACTGCCGACGATTATAGCAGGTGCGGCCGCCTTCCGTAGCCGTGGGGTGCGCCTCCGCCACGGCGCCGCCCGCCCGGCGGCCCGATCATTGACATCCGAGTGGGCAGGGAGTATACTCACAAGCTTGTGCCGTCGCCTGTTGGTCTGTCCCCGGCGACCCCGCGGCGGACGCCTCACAGTCCCATGCTTGAAGCACTGACCCAGAAACTCCAGTTGGCTCTGCGAGGTCTCCGCGGCAAAGGCCGACTGACCGAGAAAGACGTCGACGCGGCGCTTCGCGAGATTCGCCTCAGTCTACTGGAAGCGGACGTCAACTTCCAGGTCGTCAAGGATTTCGTGGCCCGCGTCCGGGAGCAGGCGGTCGGTCAGGAAGTGCTGAAGAGCCTGTCGCCCGACCAGCGCGTCGTCCAGATTGTTCACGATGCACTGATGGAGTTGCTGGGCAGCGAGGAGAGCACCTTCGCCCTCGGCAACAAACCACCGGCCGTCGTGATGCTGGTGGGATTGCAGGGCTCCGGCAAGACGACCTTTGCGGGGAAGCTGGCGCTCAACCTCAAGGATAGCGAGCGCCGTAAGCCCCTGTTGGTTGCGGCCGACCTGAAACGGCCGGCCGCAGTCGAGCAGCTCCAGAAGCTGGCCAGCGAGCACAACCTGCCCGTCTTTGAGATCGGCAGGAACAAGACGCCGGCTCAGGTGGCTCGGGCGGCTGTCGCCCATGCTCGGTCCGAGAACCTCGACACGGTCATCATCGACACTGCCGGTCGTCAGACCGTCGACGCAGAGATGATGGCCGAGGCGGTGCAGATCCGCGACGCGGTGAAGCCCCAGCAGACGCTGTTCGTCGTCGACGCGATGACGGGGCAGGATGCCGTCAACGTCGCCGCCACCTTCGACAAAGAGGTCGGCATCGACGGCGTCGTGCTGACCAAGCTCGATGGCGACGCCCGCGGCGGCGCGGTGCTCTCCATCCGGCAAGTCACCGGGAAACCGGTGATGTTCGTCAGTACCGGCGAGCGCCTCGACGCGTTGGAGCTGTTCCACCCGGAGCGCATGGCTTCCCGCATTCTGGGGATGGGCGATGTCCTGACCCTGATCGAGAAGGCAGAGGCCGCCTTCACAGAAGAGGAAGCCGACGAACTCGAGCGCAAGCTCCTCACGGAGGAGTTCAGCTTCGAGGATCTGCTGGCTCAGTTGCACCAGATGAAGAAGATGGGGCCCCTTGACCAGCTCCTCGGCATGATCCCCGGCTTCGGCGGCGGGATGCGCGTTGACGAGAAGCAACTGGCCCGCAACGAAGCCATCATCAAGTCGATGACGCAGGAAGAGCGGGCCCGGCCGTCAATCTTGAGTGGTAGCCGCAAGCGCCGGATTGCCCGCGGCAGCGGCACTTCTCAGCAGATGGTCAATCAACTCATCAACCAATTCAACCAGATGAAGCGGATGATGAAGCAGATGGCCAAAGAACAGCGAAAGATGGACCGGCACGACAAGGGGCAAGCCGGGACGAAGCAGCCCAAAGCGAAGAAGGGCAAGAGCCCTCACATGCCTTCCGACGCCGAGATCGCCGAACTGCTTCGGCTGTAGTATACCCGCGAAGGTTAGGAACACACCGAAGTGGAAGTTCGCGGAACTTCCCCGGCAGGCGTGCAGCAGACGTAGGACAGAGGGGATTCTCCCAGACGGAGCCGAAGTCGCACCGGGACTTCGGTGTGTTCTTAACCTTCGCGGGTATAGCTTGCATCCCTCAAGCGGAGTTCGGCGCCGCTGTGTTCTGGTCCCGGCAAAGACGTCAGTTCTCGGATCGGCCCCATATAGGAGGAAAAGCCCTTGGCAGTAGCAATCCGATTGCGGCGCACCGGCTCCCGCAATCGCCCCTCGTATCGCATCGTTGTCGCAGAGAAGCGCAAGCCGCGTGACGGCAGGTTCATCGAGATCCTCGGGCACTACGACCCGCTCAAGCAGCCGGCCGGAGTACAGGTAGACGCGGAACGCGCCGTCTACTGGCTGCAAAACGGTGCGCAGCCTTCAGAGACCGTTGGCTCGATTCTCCGCGCAAAGGGCATCACCAAGGCCGGCGTCACCCCTGCAGCCGCCGAGGCCAAGGTCGCGCCCAAGGTCGAGGCGCCCCAGCAAGACGCCCGCGCAGCGCAGCCGTCGCCCATCGGGTGAAGTCGTCTGGCCGCTGCCGTCTCTGCGGCTTTGCCGGCGAACCGCCCCCACATCGAGCGCGCTGGCACGAGTTCGTAGCCGCGCGCACTTGAGCGGATGAGGGTAGCTGAATGAAGGAACTTGTCGAGTTGTTAGTGAAGGCGTTGGTGGATGACACGAGCGCCGTCGAGGTGACAGAGGTAGAGGACGCGCGCAGCGTGCTCTATGAGGTCCACGTTGCCCCCGATGAAGTGGGGCGGGTTATCGGCCGGCAGGGGAAGATCATCAATGCCTTGCGCACGGTCGTCAAAGCCGCCTCGACAAAGGACGACCTGCGGGTCTCGGTCGAGCTCGTTGCGTAGTGCCGCCGCCATGGAACCCTCTCCCCTTCCTCCGCTGGCGGAATGGGATGTCTGCGTCGGTCTCGTCGCTGGCGTTCATGGACTCCGCGGCGAAGTTCGGGTCCGGTCTCTCTCTGAAGCACCAGACCGGTTCGCCGTCGGCAGCCAGGTCTGCCTGGTCCGGCCCGAGGGTGCGCGCGACCTTCTGACCATCGCCACCTGCCGGCCCCACGCGGGGCGCCTGTTGGTGCGATTCGCCGGCGTTGAATCGTGCGAGGACGCAGTGGCCCTGCGCGGAGCCTCCTTGACAATTCCCAGGTCCATGCGGCAAGAGCTGCCGCCTGGACGCTACTACTACGACGACCTGATCGGTCTGTCGGTGCGCACCTGCGACGGGCGGAACCTGGGCATCATCCAGGATATCTTGGAGAGCCCGGCGCACGATATCTTCGTGACCGAACAGGGGTTGATCCCCGGTTCCCGTGAGACAGTTCGCGAGGTGGACCTCGAACGCCGCGTGATTGTCGTGGCGGACAGCGTCGGTGTTGAGGGGTGATCCGGAGACGGCATGCAGATCGACGTCTTCACCCTTTTCCCGGAGATGTTCCCCGGCCTGCTGGGGATGAGCGTTGTCGGCCGCGCGCTCGAACGCGGAGTCATCTCGTTGGCGATCCACAATCTGCGCGACTACTGCACAGACCGGCATCGCGTTACGGATGACGTTCCCTTCGGTGGTGGCGGCGGGATGGTGATGAAGCCCGAACCCATTTTCGCCGCCGTCGAGTCTGCCATGGGTGCAGCTCCGGACCGTGCGCCCGTCGCGCTCCTGTCGCCGCAGGGCCGCGTGTTCGACCATTCTGTCGCCCTTGAGTACGCCGGACATGAGCGCTTCGGGCTGATCTGCGGCCACTACGAAGGCGTCGACGAACGTGTCCGCGAGCACCTCGTGTCCGACGAGCTGTCTCTCGGTGACTTCGTCCTCACCGGGGGCGAGCCGGCGGCCATGGTGATCATCGACGCCGTGTGTCGCCTGCAACCCGGAGCGCTGGGAGACCCGGGCGCAGCGGCGGACGATTCGTTCGCTCACGGCCTGCTTGAGTTCCCGCAGTATACGCGGCCGCGGTCCTTTCGAGAACACGAGGTCCCGGAGGTGCTTCTCTCAGGGAACCACGCCGAGATCGCGCGCTGGCGGAGGCAGGAGTGCCTGCGCCGGACGCTGTCGCGCCGGCCGGAGCTGTTGGACGCGGCGGACCTGACCGAGCAAGATCGGCGCGTAGTGAAGGAGCTGCGCGCCGAGGCGCGGGCCCACTGCGGGCAAGCTTGAATCGACCGCCGACTCCATCGTCCCTTGGGTGGTGCACTTGAGGGAAGGAGTATCCACGGGTGTTGGCCGTTTCCTTGCGGCGCGGCACTGAGGGCGAGGACAATCTACATGGCTCGTGACAGCCGCTGGCTGCGGTCGTGAGAGAAGCACCCCGCAGTTGGAAGATCGCTACAGGGAGTTAGACATGAATGCGTTGTTGCAGGCTGCACAGCAGCCCCACTTGAAGTCTGATCGGCCTCGCTTCGGCCCCGGCGATACGGTACGGGTCCATGTTCGCGTCGTTGAGGAGGCCGCTGCCGGCAAAACGCGCGCTCGCGTTCAGGCATTCGAGGGAGTCGTCCTCAAGCGCGGCGGCCGCGGCATGGGCGAAATGTTCACGGTACGGCGCGTGTCGCACAACATCGGCGTGGAGCGGGCGTTCCTGCTGCACTCCGACAGCATCGAGCGAATCGAGATCCGCCGGTACGGCAAGGTACGCCGGGCCCGTCTGTACTACCTGAGAGAGCTGACCGGCAAGGCCACGCGCATCAAGGAGCGCCGGCGCTCGTAGCCTTCTGTCAAGCTTTTCGACTGCTCGGGAGCCGGCTCACCTCGACCGGCATCGGTGTAACGTGCGGCTCCCGCGCAGCCACTGTCTCCGCATACGTGCGGTCCGTGCTCCGCATTCTCCGATCCGGTGGGAGGCGTCGTGCCCAATCTTCCCTTCGACAATTGGCGGTTCGTTGCAGTCCTGATCTTGGTGCTTGCGTTGGCGCGGGTCGGCGTACAGCGCTTCGCGGGGATGCGAGAGTCCTTCCAGTCGCAGGCGCTTGAGCTTCTCGACTCGCTGCTCATCGCCATCGTGTTGGTGTTCTGCATCATCCGGCCGTTTGTCGTTCAGGCGTTCTACATCCCCTCCGGGTCGATGCGCAACACCCTGCAGGAGAAGGACCGCATTCTGGTCAACCGGTTCATCTACCGCCTCCGCGCCCCCAACCGGCGCGACATCGTCGTCTTCAAGGCCCCGCCCGCTGCCTCGTCTGAGCCAAAAGACTTCATCAAACGACTCGTCGGGAAAGAGGGCGATCTCGTCGCCGTCCGCGACGGAGTCCTCTACGTCAACGGAAAGGCACAGGACGAGCCGTATATCCGCCAGCCCATGTACTACCCCTTCCCCGAGGACTTCTACACGGCGCTGGACGAGGAGAAGTGGGGGCCGCTGGTGGAACAGGACGGCATGCAATGCGTCCGCGTCCCCAAGGGGATGCTCTTTGTGCTGGGCGACAATCGCAACGATAGCAATGACGGTCACCGGTGGGGGTTCCTGCCGCGGCGAAATCTCCTGGGTCGGGCAATGGTGATCTTCTGGCCGATCCCGAGGATCCGGTTGCTGCACTGAGTGGGAGGACCTCACCAGTCCACGGCGAACATGGGTCCCCATGCCTCCGTCGGCCAACCGGCGCACCATGCCACCTCCTGACGACGCCCACGAACTCCGCCTCCGAAGCGGCGGGTGCCGGATCATCGCCGGCGTCGATGAAGCCGGTCGGGGGCCGCTGGCAGGGCCGGTGGTTGCGGCCGCGGTAGTGCTTCCAGTGGGCGACTCCGGACTACTCGTCACCGACTCCAAGCTCCTCAACGCCGCCCAACGCGACGCCCTCTATGAGGAACTCGTGGCCACGTGCAAGTACGGCGTCGGGATCGTCGGTCCCGGCCTCATCGATCGGTTGAACATCCTGCGCGCCACCCATCGCGCCATGGCCGAGGCCGTCGCCGCCCTCTCTCCCCTGCCCGACCACGCCTTGGTCGATGGACTGCCGGTCAAGGGTCTGCCGGTGCCCCACACAGCGTTGGTCAAGGGCGACCGCCTCTGTCGATCCATCGCCGCCGCCTCCATCGTCGCCAAAGTCACCCGGGACCGGCTCCTTGCGGACCTGGATGCGCAGTACCCGCAGTACGGCTTCGCGCGCCACAAAGGCTACCCCACCCCCGAGCACCTGGAGCGCCTGCGCCAGCACGGCCCCTGCCCAGCCCACCGACTGACCTTCGCCCCCGTACGAGCCGTCATAGAGCAACAGTCGCCCCTCAGCACCCGACACGTAGCACCCGACACGTGACACAGGCCCTTGGCACTTGCCCCCCGGAGGTTTCATCATGCGACCCTCACGCGAACAAATCGCCGCAAGGGGCGAAGACTTCGCAGCCCGCGCCCTGGAGGCGCGCGGCTGGGAAGTGCTTCACCGCAACCTCGAGATCGGCCGCGGCGAGGTTGACATCCTCGCAAAGGACAGAGGCTGCCTCGTCTTCGTCGAGGTCAAGGCCCGCCTGAGCACCGAGTTCGGCAGCCCCGCCGAAGCAGTCACGCGCGGCAAACAGCGGCAGCTCGTCCGCCTCGCCACTCAGTACCTCGCCGCCCACCAACTGCATGACCAGGACTGCCGCTTCGACGTAGCCGAAGTTGAGATGGATGCCAACGGAAAACTGGTGCGGTTCGAGCTGCTGGAGAACGCGTTCCAGGCCGACGGGATGAGCTTCTTCTGACTCAGCCACCTCCGCCCATCCCTCCATTTCCCCGTGTCTGCTTGTCCCCCCCCAATCCCCGCAACCATCGGTTTGCGGAATTGCACGTCCGGTGCTATGATCTCCACCAACTATTAGGCGAGGGCTTCGGGAACTATGCTGGCGCGCATTGACAGCGCGGCGATTCTGGGAATTGACGCGTACATTGTCGAAGTCGAGATCGACACGATGTCGGGTACTCCGGCGTTCACGGTGGTGGGTCTGCCGGATGCCGCGGTGCAGGAGAGCCGGGAGCGGGTGCGGTCCGCCATCCGCAACTCCAACTACGAGTTTCCGGTGCGGCGAATCACCGCCAACCTGGCTCCTGCCGACACGCGCAAGGAGGGGCCGCTGTTCGATCTGCCCATCGCCCTGGGCATCCTGGCGGCCACACAGCAGGCCGAGCAACCCGACTATGCAACCTTCTGCGCGGTTGGGGAGCTGTCGTTGGACGGGAGCGTACGGCCCGTCTCAGGCGTGCTACCCATCGCCTTAGGCGCGCTGAAGGCCGGCAAGGAATCGATCCTGGTTCCGGCGGCCAATGCGCGCGAGGCTGCAGTCGTGCAGGGGCTGAAGGTCTATCCGGTCACCACGTTGGTTGAGGCCGTAGACCTGCTCACCGGAACAGATAAGCCTGAGCCCTTCCAGTCCGATGTGGGCGAGTGGGACCTGCTGCAGCCGCACTACGAAATCGACTTCGCCGATGTGAAGGGGCAGGAGCATGTGAAGCGGGCGCTGGAGGTGGCGGCCGGCGGCGGGCATAATCTGCTGATGGTGGGGCCGCCCGGGTCTGGAAAGAGTATGCTGGCAAAACGGCTCCCGACCGTGCTGCCCCCGCTTGGTCTCGAAGAAGCGCTTGAGACCACGAAGCTGTACAGCGTCAGCGGGCTCCTGCGCCCCGACACCCCGCTGATGACAACCCGGGCATTCCGCTCCCCGCACCATACCGTCTCCACCGCCGGCCTGGTCGGCGGCGGCTCCATGCCACGCCCCGGTGAGGTGAGCCTGGCCCATCACGGTGTGCTGTTTCTGGACGAACTCCCCGAGTTCAACCGTGACGCCCTGGAAGTGCTTCGACAGCCACTGGAGGACGGGGTGGTCACCATCTCGCGGGCGGCGACCTCGCTCACGTTTCCGGCGCGGTTCATGCTCGTGGCCGCAATGAACCCGTGTCCGTGCGGCTACGCCATGGATCCGGTGCGTCAGTGCACGTGCCTCGACCAGCAGGTCCGGCGCTACCTCATGCGCATCTCGGGGCCGCTGCTGGACCGCATCGACATCCACGTTGAAGTGCCGCGCCTGAAGGAAGACGAGCTGATGGCGCAGCCGAAAGGAGAGCCGTCCTCCGCCATTCGGGAGCGCGTGGCAGGCGTGCGGGAAGTGCAGCGCCAGCGGTTCGCCGGCAGGGGGCTCTTCTGCAACGCGCAGATGCACTCGAAACACCTGCGGGAGTTCTGCCGGCTGTCGGAAGACGTCAAGGCGCTGCTCAAGACCGCCATCCAGCAACTCAACCTGAGCGCTCGGGCGTACGACCGCGTGCTGAAGCTCGCCCGCACTATCGCCGATTTGGCCGGTGCCCCGGACATCGGCGTCACCCACGCGGCAGAAGCGTTCCAGTACCGGAGCTTGGACCGCAAGCTCTGGGGATGAGGTCATGCCGCCGCCGGGGAGGCCTGGTCGGCGGTCTTCGCCGGCGGACGTAAAGACCGCAACCCCTTTTTGCGTCCAACCCGGGCGTGGGTTAGAATGGGGGGAGCGTAACCGCCTGCTGGCGGCGTTTCCTCGGGCCGATGCCGTGGGAAGAGCGCCACTGTAGTAGTTCGGTACGCGGCTGGCTCATGCCACCTGACGTGGCTCGACATCGGACTTGGGAGGTAGTCGATGAGAACGCTCATGCATGTGGGTCTCGTAGCTCTGGTCTTCCTGGGCCTCGGTTCGGCCGAAGAGGGTGCCGACTGGACGATGTGGAAGGGCGACCCCGCGCGAACCGGTGGTGCTCCGGACTCGGCAATGCCGCCGATGAACCTCCTTTGGCGCTTCACCACGGAGGACAACAAGCAGTCGTACGCCAGCCCCATAGTCGCCGACGGCCGCGTCTTCTTCTGCTCCCAGCGGAAGGTCTACTGCCTTGACGACGAGACTGGGCAGAAGCTCTGGGAGTTCGAGATGGGGCTGCCGCAGAAGGCCACTCCCGCCTACCGCGACGGCATCCTGTACGTCGGCAACCCCGACGGATTCCTGTACGCGATCAACGCCGCCACCGGTGGCCCCGCCTGGCAATTCCAGACTGGCTCCGGCATTCACTCTTCCCCGGCGTTCGTCGGCGACCACGTAATCTTCGGCAGCAATGACTCCTACGTATACGCGGTGAGCCTCGCCGAGGGGGCGAAGCAGCCCGGTCAGGCAGTTTGGCAGCAAAAACTGCCTCGCCCAATCTCCGGTTCCCCCGCCATCGGCGAGAACTACGCCTTCGTCGTCTGCAACGACCTCTACCTGTATGCGCTGGACCTGGAAACCGGCGAACTCCGCTGGAAGACGCGAGTCGGGCCCGCCACCTCGCCAGCATACTGGGACGGGTTGGTGCTGGTAGGCTCCGGCGAGTACTTCTACGCACTTCGAGCCGGCACCGGGAACGAGAAGTGGCGGGTCAGGCTCCCGGACCGCGCCTCCCTCTCGAACTCCCCTGTCGTCAGGGAGGGCACCATCTACCTCGGCAGCGCGAACGGGCAACTGCTCGCTCTGGAGATCAGCCGAGGCCGACAGCTCTGGGCAGCCGCGCTGGGGGAACCGACCGAGTCGACTCCCAGCGTTGGCGAAAAGTGCTTGTGGATCGGCTCCTCCAAGGGGTTCGTGTACGGTGTGTCACTGAAGGACGGGTCGGTTCTCTGGAAGTACCGGATCCACGACTTCATGCACACCGAGGAGACGAAGCCGAAGGCGACGGACAAGACCAACGATAGAGACAAGATCGATGTGTACTACAACGTGTTCAGCTCTCCCGTCGTGATCGGCGACAAGCTCTATGTTCAGGGGGACGACGGGACGCTCTACCGCTTCGCCGCTTCCGCGCTGGACGAGTATGGACCGGAACTGAAGACTGCAGAGATGCACGTTCCCAGCTTCGATCCCCGCCGCTTGGTGCGGGTCAGCATGGACCCGGTGGACGGCGAGGAGCCGGTGGTCGAGATCAACGGCCAGCCACCGATCACTATGCAAGCGAAGATTGTCGACGAAGGAAGTGGAGTCAACGAAGCAGCCCTCAAGGTGACTCTGAATGGGAAGGATCGCAGCTTCCTGTGGGACTCAGTGGAGAGCACGATGACGATTGCGTTGGCCGAAGCACCTGAGGGGGCGGGGACGGCCATGAAGAACGTGCCGGACGGGCAGTACCAGATCGTCATCAAGGCCGTCGATTGGACCGGTAACGAGTCCAGCCACACCAAGTGGGTGATCGTCAACAACAACAAGCCTCGCCCTCGGCTGAAGGCAAGGGAGAGCACCGGAGGCACTGGAGGCGCCGCTGGCGGTGGCGGTGCCGCAGGAGGCCGCCGAGGCGGCCGCGGCGGCGGCATGGGCGGCGGCAATTTCTGACCCCGCGTAAAGCGGCATGCCGTCGGGATCGGCTCACGATTCGGACCCACGCCTTCGGCCCGGCCGGCAGAGGAGGTAGACAGATTGGGATTCATCCTGGCCCTGATCCTGGCCGTAGCGCTGGCCCTGTTCGCGGCGGCGAACGCCCGCAATAGCATCTCCCTCGACCTCGTGGCGGGATGGCGGGTGACGGGCGTGCCGGTGTGGATGCTGATCGCTGGGACCGGGCTCACGTGCGCCGTGGTGGCGTGGATCTGTGGGCTGCGCGCCTCGCTCCACCTCAAGCGAGAGTTGCGCAAGCGAGAGCGCGAAATCAAGGAGTCGCAGCAGCGCCTTGAGAAGGCGCACGACGCCCTGCATGAGTATGAGACGCGCATGCACGAGTTCGCCCTCAAAGTCGTGCAGATGGCCCACCGGCAACTGCCGCCGGGACCAGGAGAGGCAGCCGAAGAACTCCTCGAGTCTTCACCCCTCGCCACCTTCGTCGACGAGGTGGGTGTGCCGGCCGCGGTCTCAGCGCCCTCAGCCCCCAGCAAGCCCGAACCACAACCTCCGACTGACGAGCACCCGGCCGCTCAGGGCGACGCGGCCGACGTGCCGTTGGCGGAGGACGAAGACTACATCTGAGCCCGCTGTCGCCACGAATCACCGCGGGTCGGGAGGACGCTCGAGGGCGCATCGGAGGCATGCCACGCATGGAGTCATGGCTGAAACTGAGCCACTCTCAGCTCTCCCCGCGCAAGCAGCACCGCCTCCTCGAGGTCTTTGGCGACCCGGCCGCCGTGCTGAGTGCCACGACTGAGGCACTGTCACAGATCGGGGGTCTTACGGAAGCCGACGTGGCGCACCTTCGAAGCGTCAACCGCACCTTCGCCGTCGCCTCTGTGCAGGAGAAGCTGCGCGCTGCGGGCGCTGTTGCTACCACCCTCCGTGACGCAACCTACCCTCGGCCGCTGCGCAACATCGCGGACCCACCGGTCGTCCTCTACGTTCGCGGGCAATGGCACGATTCCGACGAACGAAGCGTCGCCTTGGTCGGCACGCGACGCCCCACCAACTACGGCAGGGTCATTGCAGAGGATATAGGGGCCGCTTTGGCCCAACGAGGAATTGTTGTCGTCAGCGGAATGGCGGCAGGGGTGGACACGGCAGCGCATCGGGGAGCTTTGGGCGCCTCCGGTCGCACCATCGCCGTGTTCGGCTGCGGCATCGATGTCATCTACCCGCGGGAGAACCGCTCGCTGGCCCGTGACATCGCCGCTTCCGGCGCACTGCTCAGCGAGTATTCCTGCGGCGTCAAGCCCGACCCTTGGCGTTTCCCGGCGAGGAACCGGCTTCTCAGCGGGCTCACCATGGGTACCGTAGTGATCGAGGCACCGGAGAACAGCGGCGCCCTCATAACCGCCGACTTCGCTGCCGAACAGGGGCGTGAGGTGTTCGCCGTCCCCGGCAGCATCAAGACCGGCAAGAGCAAGGGCTGCCACGCCCTGATCCAGGATGGCGCCAAGCTCGTCGACGGCGTCGAGGACATTTTGTCGGAATTGCGCCTGGATAGTGTTCCGGTCGTTACCGACAGACCGGCGCCGCTCCCGGCGGACCTGAGCCCGGCCGAGCAGTGCGTGGTGCGCGTGCTCCCGTTCTCTGAGATGCACGTGGACGAAGTGATTCGCGCGGCCGGCCTGTCGGCCGCCGACACGAACGCCAGCTTGATGTTGCTGGAGATCAAAGGTATCGTCAGGCGCCTGCCGGGCGGCATGTTCCTGCGCACCCGTTGAGACGCCGCAAATCCGACCACAGAGGCAATCGATGGCCAAGTCAGTAATCATCGTCGAGTCACCGGCGAAGTCCAAGACGATCAAGAGCTTTGTCGGTAGAGGGTTCGATGTCGTCGGATCCATGGGGCACGTCCGCGACCTCCCCAAATCGCGCCTCGGCGTGGAGGTCGACGACGGCTTCACGCCCAAGTACGTAATCCCGACAGGCAAGAGAAAGACGGTTACCGCCCTCAAGAAGGCAGTTGCCGGCGCTACGACGGTCTACCTGGCGACCGACCCTGACCGGGAGGGCGAGTCAATCGCGTGGCACTTGGCGGAAGCGCTTGGTCTTGAGTCGCCGCAGCGCATCGAGTTCAACGAGATCACCAAGAAGGCCGTGCAGAGGTCGCTGGAGAACCCACGGCAGATCAACATGGACCGGGTCAACGCCCAGCAGGCCCGGCGAGTTCTGGACCGCTTGGTCGGCTACAAGATCAGCCCGCTGCTTTGGAAAAAGGTCCGGCGCCGCAATCTCAGCGCGGGCCGGGTCCAGTCAGTCGCGGTCCGCCTGGTGTGTGACCGCGAGCGGGAGATCGCAGCCTTCACCGCTGAGGAGTACTGGACCATCACCGCCGAGTTCATCCCTGACGGCGAGCGCAAGCCGTTCAAGGCGAGGCTGGCGAAGGTCGACGGCGAGAAG
>PEVN01000335.1 GCA_002779825.1 Armatimonadetes bacterium CG06_land_8_20_14_3_00_66_21
CTTCAGATGGTTGGCGGTCAGGTACTCCGCCCACGGCTGTTTGACCTCGACCACTTCGCAACCGTACTTGGCTGCCACCTTGTGGAGGCACTCGTCCATGAACTCGCCCCACTTGCTGTCGACAAGCTGCCCGGACTTGTCTGTGTCGGCGCCCCAATGGTCGGTCATGAGGACGACCTCGGCGGCCGTTCGCTGCCTGGTCCGAGCGAGGCTGTCTTCGTAGCGCCGGTGGTCGCCATAGACGTGGAAGATCAGCAGGTCGGGGTAGAAGGGATACAGATCTTGCTCGGCGGTCTTCACGAGCACCTGACTGGAGAAGCCGCCGAGGGCTCTGTTCTGGATGTCGAGGTCGGCCTCCGGGAAACGCCGCCGCAGGTCGTCGGCGACGAGCTTCGTCCACTCCTGTTCCGTGATGGACTGACCGTAGAACAGCACGCGCACCTTGTTGCGCCGCGGCGGCGTGCTGGTGGCCAGCAACGCCATGGTTCGCTGGATGTGCTCGCCCCAGCGGGAGCTATCCGTGGGCGCAGGCGGAGGCGGGTACGTCTCGGCGGAAGCGGAGGAGCTGGCGAGCAGTACGAGGGCGCACAGCAGGCAGCCGAGGAAGGGGCCGATGTCGAGGTGGGTGTGCATCTGTCGTTGGGTGCTCCGTTGGCCTGGATTCGTACCCCGACGCGCCAGCGGAGGGAGTCCTCCGGCTGGGCGCCTCGGGCCACGGCGGGCGTTCACTCCGCGAGGCGCCGCTTGCGCGAAAACCGCTGGGCAACCATTCTCCACGCCGAAGCTGCTTCCTCGATTCTCAGCAAGCGGGCGAGCACGGCGTAGAGCAGCACGCCGCCGCCACCGGCGACCAGGAGGACGACACCTGCCGTCAACCTGCCGGGGAGGTGCAGGAGAGCCAGATGGTGACCGGCCACCGCTGCAAGTTGCCGCGCGAACAGCCCCATGGCGACGGAGGAGGCCACCACCTTGGTCACCGAACTCAAGATCAGCCTGCCGTGAATCCCGCCCAACTGCTTCCGCAGGAGGGCGGCCAGGACCAGCATGTGTAGCGCCGCCGCGATGGTCGTCGCCAGCGCCAGCCCGCGGTAGCCCATGAGCTTCATGAGCACGTAGTTCAGGGGGATGAAGAGGAGGGTCATGATCGTCCCGCTGACGACGACGGTGAGGGTGTCGTGGCGCGCGTAGAACCCACGCGCGATGATGGCCTGCCCCGACCAGGCGAAGATGCCCAGAGCATAGTACACCAGCGCGCCGGCGGCTTCGTGGCTGTTCTTCCCGGTGAACTCGCCCGACTGCAGGAGCAGTTGGAACACCGGCAGGGCCAGCGCCATCAGCAACGCGGAGCACGGGATCGTCAAGAACAAGATCGACCGGATGCCGAGGCTGACCGTCTGACGGAACTCGGCGATCGCTCCGCGAGCCGCCTGTGCCGAGAGGGTGGGAAAGAACGCGATGGCCATCGACTGGGCAAAGACGCCCAGCGGAATCTGCATCATGCGGTTGGCCCGGTCCAGCGCGCTTACCGCGCCGGCAAACAGGAAGGAGGCAAACCAGGCGTTGATGAGCACATCGACCTGTGGCAGAGAAAGCCCGAAGAGGACGGGCAGCATCAACTTCCAGACTTTGCGGACGCCCGGGTGCCGGTGGTCGAAGCTCGGCTTGAACGTGACTCCCGCATTCCGCACAGCGAGGAGCTGCATCAGGAAGTTGCCGACAAACGCGCCTGTCAGGGCGCCCCACGCCAGCCCTTCGATCCCCAAGGCGTGCCCCAGCAGCAGCCCGCCGCAGATGATGCCAAGGTTGTAGAGCGAACCCGACAGGCCCGGCACCAGGAACCGCTGCCGGGCATACAGCGTGCCCATCATCAGCCCGCCCAGAAAGAAGAAGAGCTGCGACGGAAGGATGATCCGCGTCAGGTGGGCGACGCTATCCAGCTCCTGTGGGCTGAATCCCGGCGCCACGGCCACGGGCACGATCTGCCGGGCGAACACCTCGCCGAAGACGACGAAGCCCCCCACAACCACGGTCATGATGGTGGCGACGACGCTGTAGACCTTCCACGCGTCCTTCTCCTTCCCCCCGGTCAGGTAGGAGGTAAACACGGGAATGAACGAGCTGCTCAGCGCGCCGCCGGCGATGAGGAAGAACAGCAGGTCCGGCAGCTTGAACGCGGCGACGTAGATGTCTGTCTGCCGGTTCTGCCCGAACATGTGGCTGATGACCATGTCCCGGACCAGCCCCAAGACGCGGCTGAGCAGAATGGCGGCAAGCGTCGTGCCGGCTGCTCGGGCAACGGCCTGGTGCGTGGTGGTTGGTGGGGTTCCTTCGGGCATGGTTCTTGGCTGTCGACCTTCTCTGCGTCTCACTGGGCCGACCGGTCGGGCGCCTGGCATGTTACTTCACGGAGAAACACACCAGCTCGCCTTCCTTGTCCTTGCAGACCAGGAGGCCGGCGGCCAACGGGACGTGCGGGTAGCACGTCCCGCCGACGACTCCCTCCACTTGGCTCAGCTCGCGGTACTCGTCGGCCAGGGCGTCGATCAGGGCGAGCTTCCCGTTACCGAAGGCGATCACCTTGGCGTCGCCGGTCACCAGGCACGACCCGTTGCCGAAGCCGCCGCCGCGCCACTTGTCGGCGCCGGTGGCGAGGTCGAGGCACTGCAACTGGTTCTGGATGAGGAACACGCGGTCCCGGTAGACAACGGGGCTGCTCACGACGGCATAGCGGCTGGACCGCCACACCTGCCGCATGCCGCCTTGGAACACGTCGAACAGCACGGCTTCCCGGTGGTTGTGCGTTGAGGTGATCAGCACTCGGCTACCCGACACGCCCGGCGAGGCGACGTGGCAGGCGAAGTCTGTCGTCCACGGCTGCGCGGCAACCGTTTCGCCCTCGTGCCCCTTGTCGGTACGGATGACGACCACGTCGTTGGTGGTGAACACGGCGACGCAGTCGTTGCCGTCGACCTGCAGGGGTACCGGTCCTGCGGTCGAGCCGAACTCGCGGTTGTACTTCGACGCCCACTGCTGCCGGCCGGTTCGCTTGTCGAACGCCATCACGGTTCCCTGGCTGGCGCCCACTTCCACCACCACCGAATCGCCGAGGACGAGCGGCGAACAGGCATACCCGTAGTCGCGGATCTCCTTGCCGGTGAACGGTCGCTGGGGCACGTCGTACTCGTCATACAAGCTCTTCGCCCAGACCAACTTGCCCTGTTGGGTGGCGTCCCAGCAGCGCAGATCACCGTCGACGCTAAGGGTGAAGAGGGACCCCGTCACCAAGTCGAAGGAAGGCGTTGAGCACGGCCCGCCGTAGAGCCGTTCGTCACCGAGGCGCTTGCGCCCCTGGTACGGGGACGAGTACGACTGCTTCCACAGCTCGCGCCCAGATCGGGCATCGAGGCAGCGCAGCGTATCGTCGCCCTTCTCGGTCGTCGCGTCGCCCGTCCAGCCCATGACGTAGAGCTTTCCACCGACGATAATCGGGGAGGTGCACCCCTTGCCGACATTGCCCCCCCACAGCTTCTTCGGTGGCCAGCCGGCAGGCCAGCCGGACTGCTCGGAGGTGAGGCCATTGTGGTCGGCCCCCCGCCACTGCGGCCAGTCGGCTGCCCGGCAACACGGGGTGCAGAGCGCTGCGAGCAGCCCGCCCAACCAAGCAGCACAAGCGGCGGGACAGCGTGAACGGCGACGGCTGGGGCCAGGGTGAGACGGTTTGTGGATCACGGGTGGGCGCTCCTGAGCAATCGGCAGAGGGGGTGGCCCCATTGCCAAACGGACCTGCCTCAGTATAGCCGGAATCAGTCGACAGCCACCTTGACGGGGCGCCTGCTCGCTGGCTATAGTCCGTAGGCGCCCAAGCCTCCGAGAGTCATTGGCGCCTGAGTGATTCGCGTGGACCCCCACCTCCTGGATTCAATCGCTGACGCGGTCAACCCGCTCCTCGCTCTGACGGCAGTGACCTTCGCCTTCGCCCGCAAACGGAAGGCGCGCGAGGTCCTGCCACCGCGGCGGTTTCTGGCGGGAGTGCTGCTTGGACTAACGGTCGTCTACCTGCTGCAGAACCTCGACTCGCGTCTTCACTTCTGCTCGCGGCTCGGGCTGGACTACAGCACCCACAGCGCGTTCGCCGTCTCAGTGGTCACGTCGCTCGTATTGGCCAACGCCCGCTGGCTGTTCGCCCTCGTCCCCGTGTTGCTGGGCTACGGTTGGTTGATGGCGCACCTGGGCTACCACACCGTGGCAGACATGCTCGCGGCAGCCGCAGTGTTGGTGCCGGCCACGTGGGCCCTCCACCGCCTCCTCCGCGCAACACCGCCCGCCCCCGCGGATGGAGCCCGCGCCCTTGACCTAACACATGACACCTGACACTTGACACGCGACACATGACACCCGACACCCGTCTTGACCAGCCGCTCCTACCCGCCTACGAGTGCGGCTCTATCTGCAACCTCACCAGCACGATCCTGAGGTCGTTCGGCGAGAAGAACGTGCCCTCGAACGTGCTGCCCGCGCCGCCGCTGCTGCAGAGGCTGGAATACAGCGACCGGGTCGTGCTGCTCGTACTGGATGCGCTGGGCCACCTTCAGTTGGCGGACCGCAAGGACGACGCCGGGAGCGTCCTTGCCGGGATTGGCGCAACCGGCTTCGCCTTGCGCCTCACTACCGTGTTCCCGTCCACGACCACCGCGGCGCTCACCTCGCTGTACACCGGCTGCACGCCGCAGCAGCACGGCATGCTTGGGTACCGGTTGTACCTCAACGAGTACTCCGCCGTTGCGGACATGCTGATGCTGTCGCCGGCGGGTTCGGGCGCGCCCGACCTGCTGGCCCAGCAGGGGATGCGACACCACCAGTTCCTCGGCAAGCCGACAGTGTTCGAGCGGCTGCGCAAGCTGGGTGTTCCGACTGCCACGCTCTGCCGGGGGGCGTACGCGGGCACCGGTCTGTCTCGCCTGTTGCACCGCGGCGCCGACCAAGTGCTGCCGGTAGTCGCCTTCTCGGACTTGTGCGTGCAGGTCCGCAAGCTGGTGAACGACCCCAACGGGCCTCGGTTCATCCTGGCCTACTGGGATACGCTGGACGGGATCGCCCATCAGTACGGGCCGGACTCCGAGGAGTTCTCCGCGGAGCTGCGCAACCTCGGTGCCGCCCTGGAGTCCGAGTGGGTCGGCCACCGCGGAATGGGGAAGCGAGACGTCACACTCGCGATCGCCGCCGACCACGGCCAGCTCGAGACCGACCCAAAGTTGCGAATTGAAACGAAGCGCTACCCGTCGCTCCTGAGCCGCCTGCTGGTGCCGCCCACCGGAGACGGGAGAGCCGCCTACCTCCACTGCCACCAGGGCGAGCAGGAGGCGGTGCGCCGCTTCTTCGCCGACCGGTTCGGTGCCCTCCTCCCGTGCACGCCCAGCGACGCGGCGCTGCAACAAGGTCTCTTTGGGCGCGGCAGGTGGCACCGCCACACCCGCGAGCGGATCGGCGACTTCGTGGTGCTTCCCCAAGGGCGCGCCACCCTCGAGTCGCCGTTCTCCAAGACCATCCTGAAAGGCCGGCACGGCGGGCTGTCGCCCGAGGAAACGCTCGTGCCACTGCTTTGCACCACGCTATGACCGACGACGCCCGCCAGAGGCGCCTCGCCGCCCCGCACGCGGCCGAAGGCGTCATCTTCGCCCTCGTCCGCGACGGCCACGTGCTCGTTGAGCACCGCCCGTCACACGACGTGTACGCCGGCATGGACGTGCTGCCCGGCGGGACCCTCGACCCCGAAGACTTCGCGCAACCCGACCCACCCGCAGCCGCCCTGCTCCGCGAGGTGCAGGAAGAGCTGAACGCCGTGCTGCTGGACTACGAGTGGCTCTCGTCGTTCCCCTGCTTCGACCCGTTCCGGACGCCGACGCGATTGGTGCTCATTCACTTCTACGTTGTCTTCCGGTGGGAGGGCGAGATCCCGTCGCACTCTCAGGAAGGCGGCGAGGACTTCGGCCGCCTTCACTGGTTGCCGGTGGAGCGGGGCGGGGAGCTTCCGCACCCGTGCCATCGGCGGATGATGCGGGAACTGGTGCGGCGCCTTGGGAGAGCGCGCTGAGGGGAGTATCGGGTGCCTGGCGAACCGCAGACGCCGGTCCTGTAGGGCGAGAAATCCCTTTCCGTCTTCCTCGCAAGTCCCGCTGGGTCTCTGGCGAACAGTGGGCGGAGCGGGAAGGGATTCCTCGCCCGACACCATCGGTACCTCCCCCCTTTGCTCCTCCGCCTCCCGCCCGAACGCGCAGTACCTCCGCACCACGCACTCTCCACACCTCGGCCCGCGGGCGGCGCAGACGCTGCGGCCGTGGGCGATGAGGTTGACGTGGAGTTGGTGCTTCAGCTCGTCTGGGATCGCGGCGTCCAGCACTTGGTGCGTTCGCTCCGCCGGGTCCCTGTCTGCGACCCAGCCCATTCGCCGGGCGATTCGGTGGATGTGCGTGTCCACGGGGAACACGGGCTGGTCCAGGGCGAAGAGCAACACGCAGGCGGCTGTCTTGGGGCCGACGCCTTCGAAGTGGGTGAGGTACGCCACCGTCTCCGCGGGCGAGTATGTCTGCAGGAAGTCCAGCGACAGTTCGCCGCGTTCGACGACCAGCTCTTCGAGAATCGCCTTGATCCTGCGCGCCTTTGCCTTCGACAGCCCGCCCCTCTCGATGGCGGCAGCGATCTCGTTGGTGGGCGCGCGCAACGCCTCTTCCCAGGTGGGGAACCGCGCCTTGAGCGCGTCGTACGCCCTGCCGCTCAGCACGTCGTTTGTGCTCTGGGAGAGGATCGTGCCAACGAGGGCGTCCAGCGGGTCGCCGCGCCGGCCGTGGCCGACCTTCGGCCCGTGGACGCCGGCCAGTCGGCGGTCGATCGCCTGCCACTGCCGACGGGTGGGGAGGTTCGTCATTTCAGCGTCAGCGTGAGATCGCCGTCTTCCTTGCCGACGCGAACCTCCTGCGAGACCGACTTGCCGGTTGGGGCGGTCACCGTGACGCGGTGCCGCCCGCGGAACACCCGCAACGACACCGCCCCCGTCTCGCCGGCAGACTCCATCGCCCGGGTCCACCACTTGTGCTTCACCAGTTCCAGCAGTTGGTCGTAGGCCGGCTTGGGCGACAGGTCCTTCCGTAGGAACCCGGCGGGTGCCTGCTGCCACGCGCCCCGGTCGGAGAAGTCCCACCACGTGAGCGCTTCGACGGCTGGGTGGCTGAACAGCGTGGTGTAGAGCTTCACCACTGCCTCCGCTTGCCGTTGCTCGCCCTCCGGCGTTGTCTCCCAGCCGCCGGCCGTCTTCGGGCCGCTGACGATTGTGGTCTCGGTGAAGTGCAGCGGCACCCCGTACTTCGCGTAGCGCTCGCACACCTCCCACACGCGCTGCACCGGCCACGCGCCCCCGTGCATGTGGCTCTGGATGCCGATGACAGCGTAGAGCGGCTTGCCGCCCTCGCCGACCAATTGGTCGACCACTCGCTCATAGGCGGCATCGGTCCGGTAGTCGTTGATCAGCAGCGTCGCCTCGGGGTTCGCCTTTCGCGCAAGCTGGAACGACGCCACAGTGAGCGGAATTACGCCTGCTTGCCTCCACATGTCGGTCATCAAGTTCTCAAAGCCCGCCCGGAACGGATCGGCGGCTTCGTTGACCACGTCCCACCGGTCGATCCGGCCGCGATAGCGCGCGACGATCTCAGTCACCCGCGCGTCCGACAGCGCCCGGATCGTGCCGAGGTCCTCGGGCAGCCACTTGGGCACACCCGCCACATGGTTCCACACCAGCGGATGCCCCTTGCACGCAATGCCCTGCGCCTGGCACCATTCGACCATGGCGTCGATCCGGTCGTATTGCGGCTTCCCCTGCTCACCCTCGAAGCCCGCCCAGTAGAACGGCAGCGTCGCATAGTTGAACAGCGCGGCAAACCGGTCGCGGTACTGCCGCTCCAGTTCCGGCGGCTGCAGCCGGTTCAGCATGAACAGGTTGCAGCCAAACAGGAAGTCGTGGCTGAGCTGCTCCACGGTCACCTTGGCGTCCCTCACCGGCTTTCCGTCTCCGTGTACTACCCGCACAGTGAGCGCGGACTCGCGGTACCGGCTGATGCGTTCGGGAGCACCAGCGAGGAGCTGGTCATCGGTCATGTTCTCGCACCTCACTTGCATGGTTGCCAACAGGCTGCAGAGCAGCAGAGAAATGGACTGGGCAATGGAGCACATGGCCCAAGGGGTTCGTTCCAGTGGCGTCGGTGTCCTGCTGTCGCCGGCCGTTAGTGTCGGAGAGGAGGAGGTCCCGGGGCGTCTGTCTGGCTTGTCCGGCAGGAGACCGACTCCGGAGGTGGAAAGGACCGTCCGGCTTCACCCGATCCCGACAGGAGACACCGCGTTCGCGAGGGACTCGTTCCTGTCTTCCCGGCGGCGGAACCTCACGGCAAACCCAACTGAGCCTGACGGCGAGAACGCACGACCTCGCCGCCGCACCGTCCCGGCCGTTCAATCCGAAATCTGCAATCGCAAATCTGCAATCTCACCGGAGGCCCCATGACCCCACCCATCCGTTGCGCCGTAGTCGGCTACGGCCCCATGCACCATTTTGGCTGGGCGCATTGCGCCTGGATCGACCACACACCCGAGCTGGAGCTGGTCGCGGTGTGCGACGTGGACCCGACGCGCACCGCAGCCGCGAAGGCCGACTGGCCGGCCATCGAGACGTACAACTCGACTGCTGAGCTGTACGACCAAGCGGACGTGGCACTTGTCTCCATCGTCACGCCCCACTTCACCCACTGCTCACTCGTCGTGGAGGCGTTTGCGGCCGGCAAGCATGTGGTGGTAGAGAAGGCGATGTGCCTGAACGTGGCCGAGGCAACCGCGATGATCGAGGCCGGCCGCGCCGCCGGCCGCACCTTGGCCGTGCATCACAACCGCCGCCACGACGGCAACTTCCGCCGGCTCAAGCAGCTCGTCGCCGATGGCGCCATTGGCGAGGTGTTCCAGATCGACCTGTCTGCGGGCGGCTTCGGCGACCCGGCGCATGGCTGGTACACGGACAAGGCGAAGTCGGGCGGGGCGTTCTATTTCTGGGGCCCGCACGCGGTGGATTGGGTGCTCGACTTGGTGCCCAGCCCCATCGCCGGCGTCACCGGCTTCTTCCACAAGCTGGTCTGGCACCACCTCAGCATCGAAGACCAGACCCGCGCGCTGATCCGCTTCGAGAACGGCTGCGTGGCCGACGTGACCTGGTCTCACATCATGGCGGCAGGGCACCCGCTGTGGCGTGTGCTCGGTACCCAGGGAGCGATCGTCGACACCGGCGCCAACGCCACCACCGGCTACGAACAGCGGCTCTCCGCACCCGCCGGCGGGAGCCTGAACGTAATCACCCTCGGCGACGACCGCCGGACCCGCGCGGAACATGACGTGCCCTACCTCGACTGCGACTGGCCCACCTACTGGCAGGACCTGGCCGACCACCTATTGCGCGGCGCCCCGGTGCCGGTGTCCGGCGAGTTCGGTCGGCGCGTCATCGGGGTGTTCGAGGCGGCGGAGAAGTCGTCGAGGACAGGGCAGACGGAGTCGGTGGCGTACGAGTGACTGGCGTGTGTTGGGGCACGCCGCCGCCCAATCGTGCGTCTGCCCGCAGGCTTGGCACCACCAGACCCGACACCGAGTGCTTAGAGAACATCCATGTTTGAGCAAGCCTTCAGGAACATCGACGACGTCCTCTGGAAGGAAGCCGGCTGCACCACCGAGCTGGACTACACCGAGCAAACCTCGTGGCTGCTGTTCCTGAAGTACCTCGACGGACTGGAGCAGGATCGGGCGATGGAGGCGGAGTTGGACGGGAAGCAGTACACCTTCCTGCTCGACAAGCCCTATCGCTGGGAGTCGTGGGCGGCGCCCAAGGGCAAAGACGGCAAGCTCGATCACAACAGAGCCCAGACCGGGGATGACCTCCGCGACTTCGTCAACGCGAGGCTCTTCCCGTACCTGCAGGGGTTCAAGCAACGGGCCAGCGGTGCGAACACCATCGAATACAAGATCGGCGAGATCTTCGGCGAGATCAAGAACAAGATCCAGAGCGGCTACAATCTGCGGGAGATCATCGATCACATCGACGAGCTGCGCTTCCGCTCGCAGACCGAGAAGCATGAGCTGTCGCAGCTCTACGAAGAGAAGATCCAGCGCATGGGCAACGCTGGGCGCAACGGCGGCGAGTACTACACCCCGCGCCCGCTCATCCGCGCCATGGTGCAGGTGGTGAAGCCGAGGATCGGCGAAACCCTCTACGACGGCGCGTGTGGCTCGGCGGGCTTCCTGTGCGAGTCGTTCGATTTCCTGCGGAATGGGACTGAGGGGAAGGATGGGACACATAGATCCCGTTCTTCCCATTCGTCCCCTCTCACGACCAAAGACCGGGAGACCCTCCAGACGAAGACCTTCTACGGCAAGGAGAAGAAGTCCCTCGCCTACGTCATCGGGATCATGAACATGATCCTGCACGGCATCGAAGCGCCCAACATCCTGCACACCAACACGCTTACCGAGAACCTCGCCGACGTTCAGGAGCGAGACCGGTTTGACGTGGTGCTGGCCAATCCGCCCTTCGGCGGCAAGGAGCGCAAGGAGGTCCAGCAGAACTTCCCCATCCGCACCGGCGAGACGGCGTTCCTGTTCCTCCAGCATTTCGTGAAGATGCTCAAAGCCGGTGGCAGGGCGGGCGTGGTCATCAAGAACACCTTCCTGTCCAACACCGACAACGCCGCCGTCAGCCTGCGCAAGCTGCTGCTGGAAAGCTGCAACCTGCACACCGTGCTCGACTGCCCCGGCGGCACGTTCCAGGGCGCGGGCGTGAAGACCGTGGTGCTCTTCTTCGAGAAGGGCGCCCCCACGCGCAAGATCTGGTTCTACCAGCTCGACCCCGGCCGCAACCTCGGCAAGACCAACCCGCTCAACGACGACGACCTGGCCGAGTTCGTGGAGCTGCAGAAGACCTTCGCCGACTCGCCCAAGTCGTGGACGGTGGATGCCGCGAGCATTGACCCGACGACCTTCGACCTGTCGGTGAAGAACCCCAACGGCGCGCCACCACCGGCGCACCGCAGCCCGCAGCAGATCATGGACGAGATCGCTGCGCTGGACGCTGAGAGCGCGGCGGTGCTGGGGACGATCAGGGGGCTGCTATGAAGGGCAATGGGATGGATGGGAAGAATGGGAAGAATGGGAATGAGGGGGAACACTCCTCCCATCCCTCCCATGATTCCCATTCCTCCCATCCAGTCCTCCCTCCCCGCGGCGACTACCGCACGCTGCTGTCGTTCCAGAAGGCCGAGGTGGTCTACGACCTCACCTTCCGGTTCTGTCACAAGTTCCTCGCCAGGGGCGACCGCACCGTCGACCAGATGGTGCAGGCTGCCCGGTCCGGCAAGAAGAACATCCTGGAAGGCAGCAAAGCCGGGCTGACCTCCAAGGAAATGGAGATCAAGCTCACGGGAGTGGCACGTGCCAGCCTCGAGGAACTGCTCGACGACTACCGAGACTACCTGCGCGCCCGCGACCTGCCGATCTGGACCAAGGACTCCAAGCAGGCGCTGTATGCCCGGAAGCTGGGCAGCCAGCCCAATCAGACGTATGAGCTCTACAGGACGCATGTGGAAACCCAACCCGCGGCAGTGGTAGCCAACATCGCCATCTGCCTGATCCACCAGGCGAACTACCTGATCGACCAGCAGCTCCGCCGCCTGGAGAAAGACTTCATCGAACAGGGCGGC
>PEVN01000257.1:0-88 GCA_002779825.1 Armatimonadetes bacterium CG06_land_8_20_14_3_00_66_21
CTGCTTTTCCTCGCGTCGCTCGCATGAGCGGTACCAACCGAGCACGAAGAGCCGAGTGATCCACGACCGGCGCGTTCTGCTTCGCTGA
>PEVN01000257.1:141-3476 GCA_002779825.1 Armatimonadetes bacterium CG06_land_8_20_14_3_00_66_21
ACCTCATGCTCGGGCACGCCGAGCCGTCGCCCGGGGCCTCCGGCGCTGCCGACACCAGCGGAAGGGCATGGGCGCCTGCCGCCTTGAAGAACGCGCCACCCAGGCTCACGTCCGCGGCGCCAATGCCGACAGCGTCATAGGGCGTCATCGTCAGGATCTCGCAGATGATCTCAGCCGACTCGGCGTGGGCGGTCTGATTGCCGGCGTCCAGCAGCAACGCCTCCGGGTTCTCCGCCTTGAGCCTCTTCACCATGGCAACTCGCCTGACCAGTCCTCCACGGTTCCGATCGCGGCTGCAACCACAAGGCTCGATGGCCCCGAGGGTGTTGCCGGTGAGCAGGAGTGAGATCCGGCGAGAATCGGTGGCCCGCTCGGCGGCTGACAGCAGGAGCATGGATGCCGACAGAAGCAACGCGAAGCAGCACGCCAAACACCTTTCGCGCCTGCACGCCGATGCACACAACGACACGTCAATGCTCTCCTCCGATCTGCTGGCAAACCTGGCTTCAGCGTTGCTTCGGCTGATCCTCCGCGCTCCAGATCAACAGGTATTCGCCGGTGCACACGGCGACGCGACCATCTGAGAGCGGGAGAACGTAGTTCACGGGCTTGCGGTCCGTGCCGCGCAGAACGGGTAGATGCTCGTTCATGGCGTGAAGACGGAACTCGTTGCCGTCGAACACGACCACCCCGAGGCCGTCCGTAGCGAAGTACACCTTCCCGCTATCGGCAACTGCAATGTCTGTGACTGGGGTCTTCCCGAGAAGCTGACCGAAAGCGGTCTTCCGCTCGCAAGTGCCGTTCTCGTCACAGACGAGTAGCACCGCACCGGCCTCATCCGGACCGGCGATCCAGACGCGGCCGCTGGAGTCGGTTGCCATGTGGACCGCCGCAAGGGGCGCGCTCAGAGGGAGGTCCGGACCTCCATCCAGCGCCTCACTGGAGGGGGGGCGAATGGGGACGTACTCCTCCGGCAATCGCTGCTTTCCTGCCGGATCCTGCTTCGGGGCAAGGGGACCCGAGAGCTTCAGGTGCACCACCGTTAGGCCTCCCCGGGGCCTGCCACCAGCAAGCACCCAAGCGCCGGACAAGTGCCGAGACGCTGCCATGTCAACCAGCGGGACGCCGACGAGGGAATATGCGTACGCGCTCTGGTAGTCTTTCGTCTGGAAGAGACCGAGACCACCGCCCGCAACCCACGCCCAACCCGCGGCATCTACCTCAATCCGCTGCGCCTGGAAGCCCCAACCTCTGGGAACGGGCGGCATGTGGCCCCATGGGATCGGCAGTCTGGCTGGCTTGAACAGGTCGGCCCGGAGTCCATCGACGTGGAGCACTCCTTCATCCGTGGTGAGCCATGCCCCCTCCGCAGACGCGGCGATGTCCCGCACCTCGTTTACAGGCACGTTGGTCTCAATCTCGCTGATTTGCCACCTTTCCCGGAGTGCTCTTCCAGGCCGGTCTTCAGGCGTTGGCCGAATGCTGTACAGGCTGCATGTGCGGGGAGACTTGTCTTCCACCAGAGGATCGGCCACCCAGTCGACCCACTTGACTGCTACTACGAGACTTCCATCAGCCAGCTCGCACAGCGGGCCAACCACCGGCAGCCGCTCTGCGACAGCGGGCCAGCCAGGATCTCCAGCGCTGTGCCATTGAAGGCGCTCCCGTTCAGCCAGAAACGCAACCCCGCCGGAGGCAGGAAGAGCCGCTGTCGCTGATTGGCCCACGAGGAGCAAAGACCAGCCGACGGCCGATGATGCCAAGGCGCCCACACTGCTACGCGGTTTCATTGTTGATATCCCCTATCAGACGAAACGTGGGTCCGCCCTTTTGCACAGAGTTCACTTGCGGGAGTCACGGTGGGGGAAGCTGATACTGGCCGGGGCAGTTGTACTGGCCTGCATCGGCGTCGCACCTGAACACGCCCCCTGTGGTGTTTGGCGTAGGACACTGGAAGTGCTGAGGGTCCTGACACACGAAGTTCACTCCGCCGGGCGCGCCCATGCACTCGAAATCGTCAACCGCCAGGCACGTGAAGTTACCCGGGGCCTGGCCCGATGACTCACAGCGGAACATGAGGTTCTGTGCGGCTCCCCAACAGAGGAAGTCCCCTGGGCGGACGTCGCTGCCCGCGTTGTAGACGCCCGTTCCGGGTAGGTTGCACCGATTGCCTCCCGCCGCGCAAGTGAAGTCGGGAGCGGCACAGACGAAGTGACCATGATCGGGATTCCAGCCGCACGAGAAGAGGTGGTTTGCGTTGCAGTGGAACCCCGTAGTCCCGCCACCGCAGTTGAACACCCAGCGACACCGAAAGTCGTAAAGGGTGCCCGCGTTGCACGCGAACCTGCCTTCGTCACATCTGAAGCGCGAGGTTGCCTGCAGGGTGGTCCCGCACTCGAACCACCATGCGGCACCACACGCAAACGGGTTGTCGGGGCAGCTAACAGGGCCATCCGTGCACAGGAGATTGAACCTGTGCGATGTCTGGCAGTCAAACTGCTGCGCGGGCGTACAAGTGTACTGGATCCCCGGGGCCGGATCGCAGTCAAAACTCTCCAAGCCGCAGCTCACGACCTGAGGGTTGCAGTCCGGCGCGTACAGCCCTTGGCCCGGGCACAGGTACCCCTCTGTGCACGAGAACTCACCGGTACAGACCCAGTTCGGTGCCGCGCACTCGAACCGGAATGGGTTGCACTGGAAGCCCATGTTGTCGGGGCAAGAGAAGTTCTGGGGGCACGTGTAGTTCTGGTCCCACGCACAGGTGAAATTCGGGGCGCCAGGCATCTCGGGTGGGCAGTTGCACCCGTCGGCCGCAAACGCCATTCTCCCGATCCCAGCGTCGTGAAGCAGCTCCCCCGTCGCCCTCGCCAAGGCACGAGTCGCGGGGACGTCCTCAAGCCGTTGCACGACCTTCTCGACCACGGCGTCCAGCCCCATCACGCCGAAGAGCGACAAGGCGGCGCCTTCCGCGGTCTTGCGGATGAACGCGCGGCGCGACGCCTCGTCAGGGGTCCGGCTTGCCTCGGACCGCTCCCCGCGCTTCTCGGGTTGAGCGTTCGCGTTTGGGTGTTCTTCGTGCTCTGCCATCACGTTCTCGTCTCCTTCGCCCTCAAGACCCGCGACGCCTGTGAGGGCCATGCCTCAGGGGGCGGACCGCCAATCGAAGAGCGCCGCCGACCACGGGACTGCGCTCTCAGCCCGACGTCGGTCGCGGCGGGAGCGGCTTCGCCAGCTCGTCGCAGGTGCTGCCTCAGGTGGGACAGGGATCGCCCTCGGCTTGCGCCTGCAGCATGTCCGCGATCGGATCGTCCTTGCCGCCGCTGGCTTCGGCCGTC
>PEVN01000341.1 GCA_002779825.1 Armatimonadetes bacterium CG06_land_8_20_14_3_00_66_21
GGTCTCGCCGTGGGGAAACACCGTTCCCGTGCCGGTTCGCCGGACCAGTCGCGAGGCGCTCGAGTCGGGATGGGAGAGGCAAAGAATCGGCCGGCCCATCGCGACGTACTCGCTGAGTTTGCCCGTCTGTTCCCAGACCAGCGGCCCGGTGAGCAGCAGCAGCGCATCCGAGTCTAAGGCGAGGCGTAGTGCCTCCTTGTGCGGGACCCGGTTCAGCAGGCTAACCATGGTGGAAAGCACCGGGCACGTCTCGATCGCCCGGCGGTTCGCCGGATCCACGTTCCCCACGAACACCAACCGCACCCGCTCCGTCAGCTTCGGGTTGCGCTGCGCCGCCGCCCGAATGGCGGCAAACAGCGTGTCCGTCCGGCGGAACTGATGGAGGGTGCCCAGGTGACAGAGGAGGACTGGCTCGGTCCGGTCCCGCGAGGCGGCACTCCGCGCCAACTCCTGTGGGGTGCCCGGAAAATCCTCCTCGTCAAACCCGTGCGACAGTTCCAGGACGCGCTCCGCCTTGGCGGGGTACCGCGCGCAGTACGTCTCCGCCATCTGCTCGCCCACCACGACCAGCCCGCAACTGCCGTCCACCAGCGTCCGCTCCTGTCCCGCTTGCTGACGCGCAAGTTGCCGTTTCTGCTTCAGCGCGCTCAGCACGCCCAAGTACTTGCCGCGCCCGGTGTAGGTCCCCTTGAGCTTGTTCGAGTACTCGTTGCCAACCCAGAGGTCGCGGAACTCGGCGACGTACGGAACTCCGTGGAGGCTGTTGAGGAGGTGCGCAGCCCAGAGCGCGGACGGCGGCCCGAACGAGGCGAGCACGAGGTCGGGGGCGAATCGCTTGACGGCCCACTGTGCGCGAAGCAGCACGCTCGCGGTCACCGGCGGGCCGACGGAGAAGAACCGGTAGGGCGCCCCCAGGAGCGAAGCGAGCCGCCGATCGCTGCGGCTCCCCTCTCGCAGCGTTTGCCGAGCCCGGAGCAAGGACTGAAAGGCTGGCGTGACCCGCAATACCGGCGCGTCTTCCATGGCGGGCGCGAGGAGGCCGCGGTCGACTCTTTGATCGGGCCGGGCAGCCAGCGTCAGGACCACCGGGCGCCAGCCGTGGTCCGGCAGGTACCGCGCAAACCGCTTCGCCCGCAGACTCTCCACGGAGAGAATGGGCGGGAACTTGTACGTCAGGTAGAGGAGAGTGCGTCGCATACTTCGGCCGAGTCACTTTGGATAAGAAGGGGAACGGCCCTTACGTGTTGGTCGTGAGCCACCGTTCCGCTGTCGCCAGGTCTTCGGCTCGGGTCAGCGTCATTCGTCCCGCCGGCAGTCGGTACGCCAGCACAGTCCGGCCGTCGGCGAGCATCGCCGCAAGTGCTGAGGTGAACTCCCGCTCGCCACGAGGCGAGGGCTCTACCCTTACCAGGTAGTCAAACAACAGGGGAGTGAACGCGAAGACCCCTCCCTGGTTCCAGTGCGTGCCGGCCGTCCCTGCGGGCGGCTTCTCCACGATCCGGGTGACCCGGTCGCCCTCCAGGTACACAGCCGCGCCGGCGGCGGGATCGTCCACGTAGTTCAGCGCAGTGACTGCGTCGCACTGCCGCTGGCGGAAGAGCGCGGCAACGGCGGCGTAGTCGTCGCGCCGCACCACGACGTCGCCCCAACTGAGCAGGAACGGTTCCGCGCCCACCGACTCGCGCGCCAACTCGATGGCGGGGGCGGTGCCGGTCTGTTCCGGCTGAGGGACGTACTTGACAGTAAGTGCCAGCCGCTCACCGTTCGAGAAGTATGACCGGACGGGCTCGGGTAGATGGCCGGTGACAAGGGTCGCTCGCCCGATCCCGGCCGACTTGGAGCGCTCGAGCAGGTGCGCGAGCAGCGGCTTGCCGGCGATCTCGACCATCGGCTTCGGCACAGATTCGCTCAGCGGCCGGAGGCGTTCTCCCCGGCCGGCAGCGAGGACGACAAGATGCGCAATGGTTCGGCCAGGCATGGTCGGTGTGCAGCGCTACCCGGTGGTCGGTCGCCGTGCTGTGGACAGATCTGTCGGATCTGCCGGATCAGTCGGATCGGTCCTGTCCCGGTTCTCCGACTACCCGGTTGCCCAGTTCCCCAGCAGCTCTGCGGTCGCCGCAAACACCTCCTCGACGGTGATCCGCTCCATGCAGTCGGCGCCCCGCGGGCAGTCGCTGGCATTGCGGAGGTAGCACGGGCTGCAGTCCAAGTCGGTAACGACCTTGCGCCCGCGGCCGAACATCGCGATCTCGCCGGGCGGCGTAGGACCGAAGATGCCGACGGTCGGCGTCTTCACCGCGACGGCGGCCTGCAGCCCGAAGGCATCGCCGCTGACGACGCACGACAGCCGGGCCAGAAAGGCGCAGAACTGCAGAATGCTGTGATCACAGCCCGAATCCACCGCGCAGTCGCGCGTTCGCGACAGGATCTCCGCGTTGCGCGCCCCCTCGGCCGGCCCGCCGAGGAGCACAACCTTCGCGTTGAGCTGCTGGTGCAGCATTCTGGCGAGATGCACGAAGCCATCGATGGTCCACTGCTTCGTCTCGAACCGGGCGGCATTGCCGCCCGTGTTTAGCCCGACAATCGGGCCGTCGTGCACCAAGTCGAGCGACCGCAGCAGATGGTCGGCGTAGGCGAAGTCCTGTTCGGCGGGGTGGATCTCGTACTCCTCGCCCTCGTACGGCACGCCCAGCATGTCGAAGTAGAGCTCGTGGTACGCCCGCCGGTTCTCTCGGAACCGCACCTGGTTGGACAGGTTGAGGCTGTATAGGTACTCGCTCTCAGGTCCCAGCGGCCAGAGCTTGGCGTGCTCGTTGAGCCCGAACCCGAACTTCTTCGCCGCGTTCATGCTCGTCGCGATGGCGGCGACTTGTCGATCTGCCTCCAACCCCAGCACCAAGTCCCACTTCCGCACTTGGCAGTACAGCAGGTCGTCGGCGTTGGTGGTCAGCACTTCGTCGATCAGCGGGCTGTTCGCCAGCAGTTTGCACCCGGCGGGCGAGGCCATCCAACAGAGGCTGGGGTTCTCGTACTTCTTCCGCAGCGCGTGAAGGATGGGCGTCGTCTTGACGATGTTGCCGAGCTGGTTCATCTTCAGGATGAGCACGCTCGGTCCGTCGGGCGAAAAGTGCGCGCAGCCCTCGCACTCGCAGCCGTGCTTGCAGGGGCGGTAGCCGGTGAAATGGCGGCAATTGGAGCGGAGTTGGTCGAGTTCCATGGGACAGGCTATCGTACTACGGAGACCCGTCCTTGTCAAAGACCGCGCGCCCGCCTCACCGGTACGTCACAAACACCAGCGCCCCCCCACGCCTTCTCGGCGTCCCTCTGGACGCCGTCTGCTCGACCCTTCGGCGGGTCTGGGTCGTACTGGAACACGCGGACGTAGCAGTAGCATTGCCCCGGGGAAGTCCGGGCATCGCGGAAGGACACGAACCCATACAGGTGGCGCATGACCTCCATGGGTGAGGCGAGGGTCTCTCGTGCGCTACGGACAAGAAGACGAACAACTCGCCTGAGTTTTGTCCAGGTGGATTCGGTATACTGGGACGTGACTGCTGTAGTTGCCAGGAGTTGAGGTCATGCAGGCCCTGAGATACGAGTCAGAAGTAACCCCTCGCGGCACCCTGAGGCTTCCGCGCCTACCGCTGAAGAAGGGCACCCTTGTCGAGGTGATTGTGCTGGCGCCCGAGGAGCGGGGCGCGTTCGGCGGCTTGTTGAAGGCATCTGAGTCCTCGCTGGACTTCTGGAACAACCCAATAGATGATGAGCTCTGGAATGACGCTTAGGCAGCGTGACATCGCGTTGGTGCCAGTTCCGTTCACAGACCTCTCGGCGAACAAGCGGCGTCCGGTGGCAGTTCTGTCCACCACGTCCCACAACCGGAAGTCCGAGGAGGAGGTGGTGGCCGCGGTCGCGTCCAACACGGCTGCGCCGGGACGAACCGTGGCGATCTCGTCGTCGGATCTGGCAGAAGGCACGTTGCGCCCAGACAGGGTCGTTCGCGCGGACAAGCTCCACACGCTCAGTCAGCGGATTGTCGTCAGACGCTACGGCCGGCTGACCGAGAGTGCCTTCCAACAAGTCCTGGGCAGACTCGACCAACTGCTGGGACGCACGAGGTAGACAAGATGCGCACGGCAACGGTCTGCTTCCTTGTGGTGGTCCTGCGCGCCAACGGATGGGCGGAGGTGGACGAGATCCCCTTGACCAAGCTCAACCTCACCCTCCCCGCCCTCTCCCGGGTTCGCGCCGCGACCGATGCAGGCGACGCGGATCGAGCCGCCGCCGAACTGCTGTCCTACTTCCGCCAACGCACCGCCCCCCAGTGGTACTTCGCCGCCGATCAGCCACCTCCGCCGAAGCCGGGCGCGGCCGACGCGGCGGCGGAGAAGGTCCTGCGTCGGGAGTACGCCTTCGTCGGCAAGCCGGCCACGCTCACCCACGATCTGGACTGGAATGCAAACCCGCTCAACGATGTCGAGTGGCCTATCGAGCTGAACCGGCACTACACCTGGGTCGCGTTGGGGCGGGGGTATTGGAACACGGGGAACGAGAGGTACGCCGCCGACTTCGTCTACCAGCTTCGGGACTGGGTCAATGACAACCCGCGCCCTACCTCACCCCGCGGCGGTCGCTACACGTGGCGCACGCTGGAGTGCGGGATCCGGCTCAGCGGCTCCTGGCCGGAGACGTTCTACCGGTTCGTCAACTCTCCCTCGTTCACGCCGGAAGTCCTGTCCACGATGCTTGGCAGCATGTGGGAGCAAGCCGACTACCTGGCGAAGTTCCCCTCGGGCGGCGGCAACTGGCTGGTGGCGGAGTCGGCCGGGCTGGTCACGTTCTCCATTCTGTTCCCCGAGTTCACCGACTCGGCGCAGTGGCAGAAACTCGCGTTCGACCGGCTGTCGCAGGAGATGGACCGGCAGGTGCTGCCCGACGGCGCCCAGGTCGAACTGACGCCGCACTATCACAGCGCCACCCTCGGCAGCTTTCTCGCCGCCACGCGGATCGCCCAACTCAACGGCGTGCCTCTGCCGGGCAACTTCGGCGCGGGGCTCGAGCGCATGTTCGCCTACCTGGCGTACGTGGCCAAGCCCGATGGCTACATCCCAATGTTTAACGACTCCGACCACGACGACGCCTATGCCCGCCTGCGGGGCGAGCCGCTGGTCACCCGGCCGGACCTGCGGTGGGTCCTCACGGGCGGGAAAGAAGGGGCGGCGCCGGGGTTCGCTTCGTTGGCGTTCCCGTGGGCCGGTCAATACGTGATGCGCTCCGGCTGGGACAGGGACGCGCTCTACCTGGCGATGGACGCGGGACCGTACGGGCTGGGTCACCAACATGAGGACAAGCTGCAAGTCGACGTGCACGCCTACGGACGAAGCCACATTCTCGACCCCGGTCGGTTCACCTACGCCGGCCGTTGGCGAGGGCACTTCGTCAGCACAGCCGCGCACAGCACGCTCCTGGTCGACGGAACCGGGCAGAATCGGCGACGCACGCCGAGCAGCACTTGGGTGACCGATCACCCGCTGCCGAACCGGTGGCTCACCAACGACGACTTCGACTTCGCCGCCGGCAGCTACGCAGACGGCTACGGCAAGAACGACGACGTGCTCCACGTCCGCAAAGTGTTCTTCGCCCGGCCGGACTACTGGATCGTCACCGACTTGCTGCTCGGCCGCGACGGCTACACCGGCGAGCACGAAGCCGCCGTGCAGTACCAGTTCGGCGCGCCCGGAGCAACCGCCGACGAGAAGCCGCACTTGGTCTGCTCGCACAACGAAGACGCCAACCTCGCGGTTCTGCCGCTGGCTGCCCGTCCTCTGGAGGTGGACCTGCACGAGGGCGAGGACAACCCGCCGGCCGGTTGGATCGGCTGGAGCCTGCATCGGGCACTCAAGGAGCCGGCCACGATGGCCGTCTTCCGGCAGAAGGGCGCCGTGCCCACCCAACTGGACTGCCTGCTGTTCCCGTACCGCGGCGCAGACCTGCCGCCTGTCCGCCTCGAAGCGCTTCCCGAGCACGGGACCAAGGGCAGCGCGCTCCGGATCAGCACGGCGGAGTGGACCGACTACTACTATTGCGCCCACAGCGAAGGCGGCGCTGCCCGCTTCGGGGACTTCGAGACCGACGCCGACCTGACCTGGGTCCGCACTGACGCGGCAGGCAAGGTGGTCAAGGCGGTCTCTGAGGGAGGGAGCTACCTGCGCCGCGGCGGGGCGCAGGTAGCCGGTTCAGGCCAGCTCAGCCCCAGCCCGGTCACCAAGGACGGGGAGGGACGAACCGTCGAGTTCGACTCCGCGAAGCCCGGAAAGGCGGTTCTCGACTACGGCTACGCCGACGGTGGCGGCTACCTGTTCCGCGTCGAGCAGGACGCACAACCCGGCCACAACACGGTGTCCCTGCCCGACCTGCTGCCGGAACTCCGCTACGTGTACCGGCTGCGCGTCGTGGCAGACGGCAGGACGCAGGTTGTCCAACGCGGTCGGCTGCGCCTTCCGCCGCCGCGCAAATTCGACTTTGAAGACGGCACCACCCAGGGATGGGAGGGCGCAGTCGAGGTAGACAAGCTCGGAGCTAACGGCTCCGCCGGTGCACTCCACCTGGCAAGCGACCCCGCGACGGAAGCGCAGTACGTCAGCGCCACACTTGCTGCGCGGTTCACCGTCCGGCGAGAACTCGCGATCAGCTTCGTCTATCGCGCTCCCCTCGCCGACGGCGGCGACTGGTGCTACACGAAGCTCACGCTGCAGGATCGCGACGGCATGGACTGGTCTGCGTACTTCGCCAGAGCGCCGATTCGCGACTGGCAGAAGGTCGCGTTGACCCTCGCCGACTTCCGTGGCGACACCCGCGACCACCCGGAGCAGCAGGGGAAGCCGTTGCCCGTCGGCACGCACAACTCACGGATCTCCTTCACGCAGCGCAAGGGCGTGACCACTCAACCGGTGGCTGCCGAGCTGTGGGTGGATGACGTACGATTGGCTGTCGAGTGAAACCGCTCCGCGAAATCGCTATCCACGGCAGGCGGCTGTAGGGCGAGGAATCCCTTCCCGCCAAGCCTCGCGGCGTACGGTCTGTTGGCGGAACAGGAGTTCTCGCCCTACGGTTGGGCGGGAGGTAGGCGAACATGCAGGAGGCGATCAGCAAACTACGAGCGGCTTCCCGCGTCGCCGTCCTCACCGGCGCCGGCATCTCGGCCGAGAGCGGCATCCCTACCTTTCGCGGCGAGGGCGGGCTGTGGCGGAACTACCGGGCCGAGGATCTCGCCACCCCGGAGGCATTCGCGCGCGATCCGGCGCTCGTGTGGGAATGGTACGACTGGCGTCGCGGCCTCTGCGCGCAGGCGGAGCCCAACGACGGGCATCGCGTGATCGCAGAGATGGAGCGCCACTACGACGACTTCCTGCTGATTACCCAGAACGTGGATGACCTGCACCCGCGCGCCGGCAGCACAAAGTTGGTAGAGATCCACGGCAACATCTTCCGGGCGCGTTGCACCGTTTGCCTGGAGCACTTTGGCCTCAGCGACGGGCCGCTCCGCGAAGTCCCGGTGCTCTGTCCCGCTTGCGGCAAGCTCGCCCGCCCACACATCGTCTGGTTTGGCGAGACCTACGAGAGCGGCGTACTCAACAGGGCGACGACCTTTCTCACGCGAACCGACGTAGTGCTGGTCGTCGGCACCAGCGGCGCCGTGACCACACCCGTGAGCCTGGCTCTGCAGGCTATCGGCCGCGGAGCCTACGCGATCGAGATCAACCCGAACGAGTCGCAGGTGACCCGCTTCGCGCATACGTTCCTCCAGCAGAACGCAGGTGTCGCCCTTCCCGCGCTCTGGCAGCAGGTCCGCGAACAACGCGGCTGAGGTCGGGAGGGTGCCGGCAATCCTCCCCAATCTGCAGTACCCTCCTCGCCATGTCTGTCCACCACCTAACCTCCAAACACCGGAAGACACTCTTCGTCGCCACCCAAGGCGTGAAGGAGTACCGCGCCACGATCCCCGAGTACGTCAACGAGCACGACCTCGTGCTGGATATCGGCTGCGAATGGGGCACGACCACCGTCCTCCTCGCCGAGCGCGCCAGAGAGGTCGTCGGCATCGACATCGGCGAAGAGCCCCTCCAGCGCGCCCGCGAACGTCATCCGCACCTCCGCTTCGAGTGCCTCGACGCGTGGGACATGGACGCCGTGCTTAAGCTCGGCCGGCCGTTCACAAAGGTCTACATGGACATTTCAGGGTTGTCGGGCTACAACTCGCTGCTGGACCTCATCTCCATCCTGAACATGTACGAAGCCTGCCTCCGCCCGGAGATCATCGTGGTGAAGAGCAGCGCGCTGAAGTCGTTTGCGGGGCGGTGTCGGGCGTGGAAGATGACACCCAAGCAGGGCTGACCCGGTACGCCTCCTGCGGGTGCCAGTAGCATCGTCTTTCGTGGGTGTCACCCGAGCGCACTACGAGGGCACCGAACTGACGAACCCCTGGGTCGGTGTCCCCACTCTACCTCTCGCCCCCACGCCTCGCAACCTCAACCGACTCGCGAGCGGGACTGAAGGCGACCTGGAGCGACTCGCCGTCCACAACCACCTCGAAGCCCGGCGCGGCACTGTCTCCGGTCGCGGCGAACCCGCTGACCGAGGGCCCTTCCTCCGGGGCGAGGACCGCTGCGTACCAAACCGCCCTCTCCGGCTTCGCCGCAAAAATCTCCCCCGCCGTCCGCAGCGTCACTGCCGAGTGCTTCGTCGACTGCTGCGCGTAGCCGGGCCGAGCCGGGCCGTGCTCGATGGTCGCGAAGTTGTGACCAAGGACACGCATGGTCAGCGCGCCGCAGTGGTAGACGCCCTCGCCGTCGCACGACAGCGGGGCGGCCGGGCCGAAGCGTAGCTCGCCTTGGAGGTACGGCACCGTCTGTTCTTCGGTGCACTCCAACTCGACGAGACCGACGAGGCAGTCCTTGGTGAAGAGCCACACCTGCGTCGCCTGCCACGGCGTCGGCGGCACGGTGGGGTCCTTGACGCCGTTGATGTAGGGCTTGCGGAGGGTGTAGCGGGCGCCGAGCGCCGCAACGTCGCCCTCGACCTTGACGGCGGTGAGGTCGTCGGGACCGGAGAGATAGAGGTGCGTTCGATCGCGCGCGCCTTCGCCGCCGAGCCCGACCTCGATGTTGGCTGCGAGGAACGCGCCGTTGAGCGGCTGTGGCCGGAGCGGGTCGCTGATCATCGCGCCGACAAAGGTGTCGCGGGCGCCGCCGCCGGTCACGCCAGCGAAGTACCAGTTGCCGAAGCGGCCGCGCGGGCCGCCGATGTTGCGGTCCAGCTTGAGCCAGTTGTCGGGCAGCGTCTGCTCGGTGAGGTCGTCGCGGTAGAACATGCCTGCGTAGATCGTCCAGTAATTCGTGCCGGCGCCGACGCGCTCGAGCAGGCGGTTGGCGAGCCATTTGTGCTGCGCGTCGCCGGTTACGCCGGCGACGATCTCCGGACCTGTTGGAGCTCCGTCGTTCCAGTAGTGCTTCCACCAGCAGTCCGTGTACGACTCGGGGAAGCCCTCGTTGCTCATCGTCAGCGGATAGTAGTTGAGCGTGTCGGCGATCAGCTTGCGCACGCGCTCGTCGCCGGTGAGGTTCAGGTAACGCGCCAGCCAGACCAGGTTCAGGTTGTGGTACACGGAGCACTCAGTCTCCGGGCCGATGTAGCGAATGCCGCCGTCAGGCAGGAGCTGCGCCTGGAGGCCGGCGAGGGTCTTTTCGGCGCTGTCCTTGTACTTGGCGTCACCCCACCAGCGGTGCGCCAGCTCCATCTCGAACAGGTGAAATACGTCCTGGTTCGGATACGAGTAGGCGCCGCTGCCCCACGCCTTGTTGTCGGTGAAGCCGAGTTGGGCGTAACAGCCCCAGTAGGTGTGCTGGAAGTCGACGGCGGCGTGGAGCGGCGCCTCCCATTTCTTCCAGCGCGCCTCCATGTCGGGCAGCCGGCGCAGCCACCAGATGGCGTCCATGAGCGGACCGAGGGTGAAGCGGTCGCAATTCGGGTCGCCGCCCGCTGGCCACTTCCGCGAGTAGAACCAGCTTCCGTCCTTCTGCTGCGCCAGGCAGTAGTCGATGATCGCGCAGGCGTGGTCGGCGAGCACCTGCTCGCCCTTCCGCGGGGAGTCGTCGCTGCCAGCCGCCCAAGCCGCACTGAGCGCTCGTTCGCCGAGACTGCGGAACTCCCAGCAGGAATCGAACTGCTCCTTGATCGCTGGCTGCGCTTTGAGTCCCTTCAAGCTGTCGAGCACGGAGAGGGAGTAGGGGTTGCCGCGGGATTTCATTTCTTGCATGCGTTTGCGACGCTCCTCCGCCATCCAATCGAGCAGGCTCTTGTGTGGGAGGTCCTTGGGTGAGTGGAGCGTGAAGTCGTCTAAGACCAGCGCCATCCCCGGCGGCACGGCGCCCTGACCGTAGCCCTGCGCGCGGAACCCGACGCCGCTGATCTCCTGCCAACCGGCCGGCTGGTGCGCCGGCTTGCAGTCGGCCAGCTTGATCCGCTGCTCCTTCCAGCCCTCCCAGCCCAGCTTCCAGTCGGCGAGGTAGTACCCGCCTTCGCTCATGAACACCAGAGGGATGCTGAAGTCCACCGGCCTATCGCAGTACGCCCAGAACCGCAGTTCGTCAAAATCCGACCAGTCAGCCACGAACCGAGGCGAGTCTAACAACGGTCGGTCCGCAACGCTCCACTTCAGCGCCCGCTTGCCGGTGTGGACCGGTTGCTCCACAAGCTGCGTGTTGCCCCACGAGCCCAAGGCGCCCTCGAAGCCGTCGAGAACGAGGACCGTGTCCCCGGCAGCAAACGCCGGGAGCAGGCACAGGAGGACCGGCGCGAGCCGCCTCGCGGTCGGGAGTGAAGAGAACGAGACGCCTATGGCCCTACGCAACAACGTCCTCCCACCGCTCAGCGGTCAGTAGGCGATCGGTCCACTCGAGAAGGGTGTCGGGGTCAGTTCCACGCACCTTCCGGCGGTGGGATTCCTCGAGAGGGCCGAACTTCCGGTCCAGCAGACGGAGCAGTACCTCTGCGCGCCCCTCTACGAGACCCGCCGCGCGCCCCTGCGCGAGACCGACTGCGCGCCCCTCTGCGAGCCCTTGCTCACGCCAGTCCCTTGTCCAGTCGATGTCGTGTTCCTGTAGCAGGGCACTGACCTCCTGAAGGCTGTGCAGTTCGGGCAACTCCACTCCGGGCAGACGGCGGAGTAGCGCCACTCGGGTCACCCAGACGAAGAATGCCCGCAAGAAACTCTCCTGTTCGGGCAGTGTTCGCTCGCCGGGGTCTCCCGTTGCACGCGTTCACGCAACTCCCGCAGCACCTTCTTCGCGTACCGGCGAACGTAGGCCCGCTCGTCGTCGAGGTACCTCTCGGCCAACTCCAGGCGGTTCCTGCCAAGACGACCAAGGGTCTCGGCGGCCGTTAGCTCGAGCTGCCACCGGCAGTTTTCGGTGACGGCGCCGGCGATGGCCTTGGTGCTGACCTGGAGCGGCCGGATCACCGGCAGGTCGTCGCGAGCCAGCAACTGCTCGACGGCCTCGACCGCCGCGGGGTCACCGATCCGGCCCAGCGACCGAATGGCCGCGAGGAGCACATCCAGGCCGGCATTGTCGTCGCGGAGCACTGCCACGAGCGCCGGTGTCGCGGCCTTCGAGCCGACGCGCCCCAGCAGGATGATCGCCGATTGCCAGAGCGGGGCGACTTTCTCCGTCGCCAGCGGCTCGTCGTACCGCGACTGAAGGCAGGCGATCAGCTCCGGCACGGCCTCCCCGCGGCCGGCGAGGCCCAGAGCGAACGAGGCCCACAGCCGTTTCTGTGGGTTGTCGTCCGTCGCGGCGGCGAGCAATGCAGGCACGGCATCCTGGCCCGACCGCGCAAGTTGCCAGAGCACGCCGCGCGGGTCGGCGGCGAGCTGTCCGATCAGTTCCTCCACGGGCTTCATCGGCAATGGCGCGGGCTTCCAGCCGTCGTCGTGGAGCTGGCTCGGCGCTGCCGCCGACGCCGGCAACTCGGGTTTGCGCCGCGGCCCGAGGTCGCCTAACTCGAAGAGCCGCTGCTGCAACTGGGGTACGTCGATCCCCCGGGGCGTGACGCCCGCCCGGACAGCCAGGGCGGCAGCCACGCCCGCCGCTTGCCCAAACCGCTGCATGTCGCGCTGCATGCGGAGTTGGTTGTGGGCGTCGTGCGTCATGCTGAGGGCCCGACACGCCACGAGCAGTCCCTCCACGTTCCGCGGCAGCAGGCAGCGGTAGGGAATCTCGCAGCCGAACTGCCGCCGCCAGTTCCCAAGCAGCCACACCCAGGTGGCCGCTTCGTCGCTCTCGTTCTCGTAGTCGTAGCCGTGGTTGTCGAAGTGGGAGTAGGCGTAGGCGATTACGTCGGGGAACTCGCGCCCCGCGATCTCGTCGGCCAGCGTTAGCCGGTAGTCGCCGACGAGCTGGCGGCTGTTGCGCAGGCCCAGCAGCGGGGCGACGTACAGGAGGCGGTTCTCCGCCGTGTACCGGTCGCGGAAGTAGTGACGGAGCCCCAGCCGACGGGCGCGGGTCAGGTCCTCGATGTCGGTCGGGTCGCAGTAGCCGGAGTCGAAGTTGACGATCCTCAGCGTGACGTCCTCGCCCAGCAGCCCGGAGGGTTGCGAGCAGGCGTGGGTCAGCCCATCCTTCTCGCGACCGTGGGTGTAGGGTGCCCCCGCCATGACGGCAACGTCGGCATCACCAGTGGAGTCGATCACGGCGTGTCCTCTGTACAGGGCACCTCCTTCGGGGCCGGCGGTGACGACACCGGTGATCCGCCGCACGGGCTTCTCGGTGCCGGTGGCTGGCAACGCGGTGGCGAGGTCTTCCATCTCGACGCCAGTGGCTGTCGTGTCATAGATGATTGTCAGCGCCGCCTCCTCAGCCATCTGCTCCAGGACTACCTTCTTTACCTCGGGATGGAATCCGTGGGCCTTGCCCTCGCCGCTGAACAACTGCGTCAGCGCGTCGACACGCTGGTCCAGTTCGTCCTGGATCCCGCCGGGCACTCCGTGGTAATACGAGTGAATGCCGCCGCCGGAGCCGATGCCGCCGAGAAACGTGACCGGCTCGATCAGCGTGGTCTGCGCCCCCTCGCGGGCGGCGGCGATCCCGGCCAGTGCGCCGCCGGTGCCGCCACCGCAGACGAGCACCTCGCATTGGTGAATGGGCGGCGCAGATAGCGACTGCCCTCCTGCCGCCACCTCGGCTGGTGGCCGCAGTCCGCCGAACCGACTGACGAGCAGCTCACCCGCGCGCTCACCGCACGCGAACCGCGACGCCAGCGTGTTCCCTTGCTGCACGCTGCTCAGCCAGAGCCCGGCACCGAACAGGTTCGCGTGGACCGGGCTGACTCCCTCCGAGTCTTGGGCGGACACGGCGTGCTCTGCCGGCAGCGGCTCATACGCGACATGAGTCACGAGGGCCGGGGCTATCTCGGGGACGAGGTCCTTGGCGGCTTTCAGCACGCCGGGGAGGAGCAGCCGCGCCATGCGAATGTCGCGACGCTCGACGCAGTACTCAAGCGCCACTTCGCCGGGCCAGACGCTCGGCTTGAGGGTAACCTCCGTCGCCCCCCCGCAACTGCCGAGGGACATCGCTTCCGCGCTTGTCCACCGCGCGCCGTTCAGGTATGCCGTGTGGCTGGCGCCCGGATCCTCCGGCGGCGACAGGTTCTGGCCCGCCTCACCCCAGAGGAACCCGTTCTCGGTGGCATCGACGAATGCCTTGGCGCGGATCGTGAATTCGCCGTTCTTCCAGCCGAACACGACGCCGGCCACCAGATTGTCATCTAAGCGCAGTGCCAAAGGCGTCGCATAGTACAGCACGCGCACCCCGGCAGCCGTTGCCAACCGGTCGAGGGTGATCTCGAGAATGGGCGCATCCAGCCGGCCGAGTCGACGGCCGCCCGCGCCGTCAACGGCGCCGAAGACGCGCTCGCCGAGCGGCGAGTCGGCGCTGGCGGCATCGAGACCAAACGCCCACGTCCCCTCCCAGCCCAGCACCGGCCGACGTTCGAGAAGGATCGTGCTCAGTCCGGTCTCGGCGGCGGTGAGGGCTGCCGCAAAGCCGGGGATGCCACCGCCGATCACGGCGACGTCGTAGGTTTGCTCTATGGTGCGCATGTCAGGGTTCCTTTGGGTTCGGGGTTCCAGTGAGCAGTATTCGCGTCGGCCGGCTGGTCTCCTCCCCACGCGGGCCTCCCGGAGTGTTGGGTGCCGGATGGGTGGGGTGTACAATGGGCGACGAACGCACCCCGAAAGGACGGCTGTCGCATGAGCGCCACCCCGCAACTCCGCCAGCTGGTGGAGGCCGATCTCCCCCTCGCCATGGACCTGAAGCTGTTGGCCGGCTGGAACCAGACCGAAGCCGATTGGCGCCGGTTCCTGTGGCTCTGCCCCGAGGGGTGCTTCGTGGCCGCGGTCGAGGGGCGCGACTGCGGCACGGCCGTGGCGACGATTTTCGACGGCAAGGTTGGCTGGATCGCCATGATTCTGGTGCACCCGGATCTGCGCCGCCGGGGCGTCGGGACGGCGTTGATGGGTGCCTGCATCGAGTTCCTTCGCGGCCGAGGAATCAGCAGCATCAAGCTCGACGCCACTCCCGCGGGGAAGCCGGTGTACGAGCTGTTGGGCTTCGTGGACGAGTACCAACTCGAGCGGCGGCAAGGGACGGGAAGAGCGTATGCACAGGGGACCGTCACAACGCTGACCCCAAGCGACCTGGGCCCCGTCCTCGCCCTAGACCGGGAAGTGTGCGGCGTCGGCCGCGGCAACCTGCTGCGGAGGATTGCCGAGGAGAACCCGTCCATGGCACGCGTTTGCCGAAGCGCGTCTGGCGACTTGCGCGGGTACGCGATGGTGCGCCCGGGAAGCAGTGCCTGGCACGTCGCGCCGTGTGTGGCAACCGCTGCCGACGCCGGGGCGCAGCTCTTGCGGGCAACACTGGCCGGCTGCCTCGACGAGCCGGTGTTATTGGACCTCGTGCTGGAGAACCCCGACGCGGCGGCGCTCGCAGACGAGCTTGGCTTCACCTTTCAGCGACCGTTCACCCGGATGTACCTCGGCGAGAACCCTTGGCCTGGCCGACCTGAACTTGTCTACGCAACCTCGGGTCCGGAGAAGGGGTAGCCACTGGAACGGAGCGCAACTCGAGGCGGCCCGTCTATGGCGCATCGTTGACCAGCAGTCGCGTCATAGTCTGACCGACAACCACTTGGAGGCACCAAACCATGTTGCGGAACCTGACTCGCGGAAGGAAGAAGTACTTCGTGCTGCCGGCGTTGACAGCCTTGATCGCTACCGGCGCCATGGCATTCGACCTGGGGGACGTATTGAAGGGCGGTCTCGTCGGCGTGGCCGTCGAAGCCCTCGCCCCCACGATCAACAAGGCCATCAACACCTTGCTGATGAACAGCAAGGCGGAGAACCGGCAGGAGACCAAGGTCGTGCCCATCCTCACCGTGGGCAAGGGCGCCAAAGTGGGCGCAGCGCAGGTCATCGGCGAGAAGGCTGATGTGGACAAGGTCAAGGCGGTCGCTCAGCTCGAAGGCAGCGTCAGCAAGATCGGCTTCAAGGCGCTTATCCCCATTGAGAGCCTCGACCTCACCAATCTCAAGCGCGTGTATGGCGTGGGACTGTCGGCGCTGGTCGACTACAAGCTGTAGGCGCACCCGCGACGCGCGTTCCTGCGTCTCTGTTCGCTCGGCCCTGGCTCGCCGCCCTGTGCTATAGTCGCGAAGGTTAGGAATACACCGAAGTGGAAGTTCGCAGAACTTCACCCGTGGGCCTGTGGTGAGCACCCAACACACTGCTGTGCACGCAGAGGCGTCGAACTTGTGCAATAGCTTCGGTGTATTCCTAACCTTCGCGAGTATACAATCTCGCTCGCCCGGAAGTGTGCGGCGTATCGACAGCGCCCCGCCGGGCGTTGAGGAGGCCGAGAATGACCGAGCCCTTGCCGTTGAAGCAGCGACTGATCACCGGAACGCCCGTCTACGGCACCATCGTGTCCTTCGGGACCCCGCCGTTCGCGGAGATGTTGTCGAAGTGCGGGTTCGACTTTCTGTGGCTCGACCTCGAGCACTCCTCCATGTCGCTGGAGACGGTTCACTGCATGCTGGCCGCGATGGACGGCAGCGGCTGCGAAGGGATCGTCCGGGTACCCACCAACGATCCGGCGTGGATCAAGCGGGTGCTGGACCTCGGGCCTGACGGGGTCATTGTCCCCCTGGTCAATTCCCGGGCGGAAGCGGAGGCGGCCGTGCGAGCCTGCCTCTACCCGCCGGCCGGCATCCGCGGTGCTGCCGCCGGCCGGGCACACGACTACGGCTTCTCCTTCACTGAGTACGTGGCCCGCGCCAATGACAACCTCCTGATCATCCCGCAAGTCGAGCACATCGACGCAGTCAACGTCATCGACGAGATCCTGCGAGTTGAGCGGATCGACGTCATCTTCATCGGCCCTTTCGACCTCTCCGGCTCGCTGGGCCGATTGGGCGACACCACCCACCCAGAGGTCGTGGCTGCCATCGACCGGGTCGTCGAAGCGTGCCAAGCTGCGGGCAAGCCGTTCGGCATCCTCGCCAAGAACGCGGCGGATGCGCGCCATTGGCGTCGACGCGGGTTCTGTTTCCTGCCCATCAGCGTCGACTGCCTCCTCATCGGCGATTGGATGAACCAGATGATCGAGGCGGCCGGACTCCAGGACGGACCCGGCGACGTGCGGCACGTGTAGTGCGGTCCGGCTCCAGGCGAAGCCTGTGTTGACACAACTCCGCCAGAGGGTGCAGAATGGGCTGCCACCAAGCTCGATCCACGGGAGGTCAGCGCCATGGTGCTACTTGACAGGCTGAGAGACACCGTTCAGCAAGCGAGGGAAGGCGGTCAGACCGTCGGCAAGATGGGCGGGCTCAAGCTCGAGATGACCAAGGCGCAAGCCAAGATCGGCGAGCTGTTCGCCGACATCGGCATCCAGGCTTACAAGCTCTACAAGAAGCAGGAGCTAAGCCACGAGGGTCTGAACGAGCTCTTCGCCCAGATCGACGAACTGACCAAGCAAGTCGACCGCAGCAAAGCCGACCTGGACGAGATTATGATGAAGATCGACGTCCAGAATCAGGACAACGCCCAGAGCAGGCTTGCCGACATCGGGGCGCGCAGGAACGCCGAAGAGGAAGAGCCTAAGTAAGCTCCCCGCCGCCGCGGATCAGATAAACACCTTGTACGTCTGCTTCGCGAGCACCGGCCCGATGATCGCCCAGATTGAGCCGACCACGTAGTCGCCCAGGATGAGCCCGGTGAAGAACGGGATGGCTTTCCGGTGGCCGGTCATACCCGTGTAGCGCACGATCACGGCCTTGAGCGCCCAACTGACGAAGAAGGCGAACCAGAAGTAGTCCATGGCGAAGCTGATGGCCAGGGCGTAGCCGGCGGGATGGAAGGGGAACGACACGATGCCGGTGCGAATCGACCTCAGCCCGGCCACCAGCAGGGCGCCGACGACCATGGCATTCACGTGGGTGCGGTTGGTGTTCTCCGGCACGTTCAGCCACGTGGCGAGCCGCCCGTACGCCTGCCCGCCGACCCACTGCTTGAAGCCTACGCACTTGGCGACGGCGCCGTCCCGAAAGCAGAGGTCCAAGTGGGACCAGTAGGTGAAGAACAGCGCCGCGAGGGTGGCCAGGAACAGCGCCGCGACCACCCGGCGCGAGCCCATGTTCGTCACCTGCCCCATCTTCAGCGCTTCCATCTGGTTGGGCATGGGGTGGCAGCGGTAGCAGCGGTTGAACCAGTACATGACCGCGATGCCCGTCATGTTCTGGGCGCCGATCCTGGGCGTGCCCAGCGTGCCCACCATGATCTCCTGCGGGTTAACGAAGAAGATCTCGTGGGGCGTCCCCAACTCGGCCCGGACGCGGGTCATGGCCAGGGAGAGGGCGAAGAAGATCCCGAAGAAGACCGCCGCCGCCCACACCGACATCCCCGCCCGCGCGCAGAACCAGAGGACGAACGCCATCCCCAGCACTAAGCCCCCGACGGCCAGTCGATAGACCGCCGCCTCGCGGTCGATGCGTTCGCTGACCGGCCTGCCAACGACCGACCTCGCGACCTCCGCCAAGTGGTGCCGGGCACCGTAGGCCGCCAGGAACGCCAGCGTCAGCCACGCCCCTGCCGATTGCTGGTTGAAGTAGGGGAACTCCCCGCCTTGGTCCCAGCCGGCAGCGCGGCCGATCACCCGCTCGACCAACCGCACCACGAAGAAGAACCAACACGAGAACGACAGATCGCTCGGCAGGAAGAACGCCAGGCCGATGGCGAACGGGTACAGCGAGATTCGCGTTCCCTGCAACCCGTCCCACGGACGACCGGTGAAGTACTGCCCGATGTCATATTGCTTGACGTACTTGATCTCCGGCACTTGCGGGTAGAGCACGTGCAGGCCGTTGAGGATCGCGAAGAACGCCGCCACGGCAAAACCGGCCCACATCAGCCGGTCGCCGAACAGCCCGGTGGCCGACGAGTGGTCGGTCATCTGGAGCGGAAGCTGGATGATCGGGTACGAGAGTTTCTCGTCTTCGGTCCACTGCTTGCGCACCAGCAGACCCAGGCAGAGCATCATGCCCACCAGCGCGAGGATCAGCGCCGTCCACCAAAGCAGCGGCGTGATCCACGGGTCCAGCATGCCGGGGTCGTAGAGGCTGGTCTTGCCGCCGTAGAAGCCTTTGAGCGAAGCCTCGTTGTCCACCGTCAGCCAGTGGGGCAGATACTGGAAGAACAGGTCTTCCCACCGATTGGACGGGTTCGCGAACCAAGCCGCGTGCCCCATCACCCCGAACAAGTTCTGAACCATGTCGTGCCCGCTGATGGCGCTGGAGGCCACCAGCATCAGATAGACCGTCAGCAGTTCAGTCTGGCAGAGCGCCGAGCGGAGGTGGAAGCGCCGCCACACCAGATTCAGCAGACACAGGCAGAACAGCATGAATACCGGCGTGATGAAGAGCGGCAAGCAACTCCCGTCCAGGGCGTACCACCGGACCTCGATGACGATGACCCAGTAGACGTTGACGGGGATGAGCAGCAACCCGAGAAGGACGGCACGAGCCGAGACACCGCGAAGTGCTTGGCTCGGGAGGGACGGTGGAGTCGTGACCTTGTCGGCGGGGGAGGTCATCGGCCGGATGCTCTCCCGCGGGTAGTTCGGCTGGAATGAGGGTGCGTGAGTGAGGAAGCCACGGGGTCCACTGATTCACGAGGGCTCCCGGATTCCCTTCCGAAGGCATGTGGGCGCGTCGTGGCAGGCATGGACTTCCTGCGCGTGCTGGAATAGACTTGTCGGTAGAGTGTTCCGGGAGGACTCTCGGAGAAAAGGAGAGCTTCAGCATGTCCACGCGTCGGGAGTTTGTCAGCGCACTTGGGGTGGTGGGGGCCGGCGCGGCGGTCGGGTTCCGATCGGCCGCCTTCGCCATTCCGCCGATCAAACGGGAGGGGCCGCCTGAGCTGAAGCTCGGCTGTTGCGCCTACTCGCTCCGCGACTATCTCACGGGGAAGCTGGAGCCGAAGCTGACGCTTGACGACTTCCTCGAGAAGTGCGCGGAGTGGAAGCTGGACGGGGCAGAGCTGACCGCCTACTACTTCCCGAAGGACCCCGCCGACGCGTACCTCGACCACCTCAAGCAGAAGGCAGCCGCTCTGGGCGTGGCAATCTCTGGGGGAGCCGTGGGCAACACTTTCTGCCTGCCGCCCGGCGACAAGCGCAGCGGTCAGCTCGCCCTGGTGAAGACCTGGCTCGAGCGCACGGCCAAACTGGGCGGGCGGACGATGCGCGTCTTCGGTGGTTCCCCTCCCAAAGACACCGACCCGGAGGAGGCGCGAGGATGGGTCGTCGAGTGCCTCCAAGAGTGCTGCGCCGCAGCCGCCGAACACCGCGTCATCGTGGCGCTGGAGAACCATGGCGGGGTAACTGGGACGCCAGAGTCCGTGCTCGCCATCGCCGCGGGGGTTGACTCCGAGTGGTTCGGGCTGAACCTGGACACAGGCAACTTCCACGGCGAAGATCCATACGCCGACCTCGCCAAGGTGGCGCCCTACGCTGTCACCACCCACCTGAAGGTGCAGGTCTCACCGAAGGGCAAGCCGGCACAGGCCACCGACTTCCAGCGGATTGTCGAGATACTGCGCGCCGTCAACTACCGCGGCTACCTCTCCCTGGAGTACGAGGCCAAGGAAGACCCGCTGACGGCGGCGCCGCGCCAGCTCGCGGAGTGGCGGAAGCTGCTCGGGTGACCGCTGGCGCAAGGAGAACGCCCCCCCTCGGCGAACACGAGACCCATTCCCGTTTGGAGGACCCACGATGGCTGACAAAGTGAGGATCTGCTGCATTGGCTGCGGCGGCATGGCGAGTTCCCAGCACTATCCGTCGCTGGCGGAGATGCAAGACGTCGAGTTGGTGGCGCTCTCGGAGTTGGACGAGGCGAAGATGCAGGCCGGCGTCGAGAAGTTCGGCTTCCCCAAGACCTACGCCGACTACCGGGAGATGGTGGAGACGGAGAAGCCGGACGCCGTCTACGCGTTGATGCCGCCCATGCACATCTTCCCGGTCCTGGAGTACCTGCTGAGCCACGGGCACAACACGTTCACCGAGAAGCCTCCGGCGCTGACCCTCTACCAGGGGAGGGTGCTGGTCGACCTCATCGAGAAGAACGGAAATATCACGATGGTCGGCTACCAGCGCAAGTGGGTCCCGCTGGTGCGGAAGATGCGCGAACTGGTTGAGGAACGCGGCCCCCTCGATCAGTTCACCGTGGGGTTCCACAAGAACGGTGCGGCCGGGCTGTACTACGGCGGCGCCATCGATGTGCTCACCTGCGATGCCAGCCACATGGTCGACTGCCTGCTCTGGCTCGGCGGGAGCGACCCGGTGGACGTGGTCAGCGCCGTGCGCAACTCGACCACCGACAGTAACTGCAAGTACAACGCGCTGGTGGCCTTCGAGGACGACAGGACGGGCTTCTTCAGCGCCAACTGGAACTCCGGTACCCGCTACCTGGAGCTCGAGATCCACGGGAACGGCTGCGTCGCCAGGTCCGATGTGGAGAACACCGGGACGTACTACGACAGAGACCATCCGGCCGGGATCACCCTGACCGCCCAAGAGGCCGCCGGCAGCGACGTCGGGTACCGCGCCATGGGGTTCTTCGATCAGAGCCGCCACTTTATCGACTGCGTGAAGAGCGGCGAGCAGCCCGTCGGCTCCTACCCCAGCGCCTACAAGACCATGGAGCTGGTGGAGGCCTTCTACGCGAACTCGATGATCTGACCGGGCAATTGGGGAACGCCCCGCAGGGCGTTCCCCCTGATTGCTGTTACACGCGCCCCCACTTCTTCAGGTTCTCGACGCTCAGCCGCGCACTCTCAATGGGCGGGCGCTGGCAGACGTCTTGCTCGACAATCCCCCAGACGGCCCCGCCGGCTTCGGACTCGGCGAAGACAGCTCACCCGTCTTCTTCCAGCCGTCCGCATCCTGCCGCCGGTCTTCGGGCAGCCACGGGCACACGATGAACGGATTGCCGATTGTGCGCTGGTCGTCGATGGCTTTAGCGAGGTTGGTCTCCAACTGATCGAGGCCGACGTGGGTCCCCGCCGGCTTCAGCCCGAGGTCGTCCAGTACTTGCTTGAACTCAGCGGGAGACAGGTCGCCTGTTCCGCCGAACTCGACGCCGACGTAGCCGATCTCGGCCACCTTCTTCAGCGGGCCCAGGTAGTCCGTCGCGACGTCGTCGCGGACGGTGTAGAGCTGCAGTGCAATCGGGAGCTTGGCCATGCTTGCGGTTCTTTCCGACTGGGGGAGATCACGGCAGGGTAGCACCACCAGCAGACCGCGTCGAGTGGCGGCGGCGTTCCCACCCGTCACGGTTCAGGCGGAGAGCGGAACCGAGTGTGCGAAGAACTGCTCTCCGCGGTCCTCTGCCCGACAGACCCAGTCCCCATCCGGGTCGATCACTCCCGAGGGCGCCGAGCACGGCAGGTCAATGGGGTGGCAGCTATCCACTGTCACGACCCAGATTCGGGCCGCCCGGGCGCGCATTCGCAGGTTCGACTCGTGGTAGTTCCAGGCGACGTTGCGCGACCAGTCGCCACCGTCGCGGCCGCCGTTGACGGCGTGGAAGACGACCTGCGCGCCCAGCTCCGCAAGCCGTTGCGTCAGGTGAGTGTCGGGCCCGGGCGTGCAGCCGGGGTTGGCCCAGAGGTCGTTGCAGATGAGCCCGCCGAGGGTGACGCCCGCGAATTGGAATGTCCGCAACGGCGCCACAGCAAAGTGGTTGGTCTCTCCCTGGGGGGGATCCGTGAGACTGCCACACGTGAGCGTCTTGCTGTGGAAGCCGAGGTAGGCACCGTCGCGCTCGGAGAAGCGGATCTGGTTGTAGCAGTGGCCGTCGGGTTCGACGAAGCACGTTCCCAGTGCCAGCCCAACCCCGGCCGAGCGGGCTTGTGCCGTGACCTCCGCCAGCGCCTCCTCTGCGGCCACGGTGTCGAACTCGTGCGTGTAGCCGCTGAGAGAGCCCTCGGGGGTGAGCAGAATGTCGGCGCCGGCGGACCCGGCAAACGCGATGGCGCGAGTGATCGCGGCCACGTTCGCCACAATGTCGTTCGTTACGTCAAGCTGGGCGCCGGCAATGGTCAGCTCCATGGAGTGCACGCTCCCGGTTCTGGCTCAGCGCGCAAACGCCGCCAGCCAAGCGAAGTTGCCCCGCAACGCTACCACCCGCTCCACGGGTGTCTCGCCTGGCAGCTTCGCCTCGTAGTTGAACGGACCGCTGTAGTTGACTTCAGCCAGGGCTGCCATGACCCCCTGCCAGTCAACGACGCCCTCGCCCGGCAGCCAGTGCTTCTCGTCAATACCGTCGTAGTCGGACAGGTGGGTGGCAATCAGCCGGTCGCCCAGTCTGCGGATCTCGGCGGGCAGCGTCTGGTGGCGGTCCATGAGGTGGTTCATGTCGAGGCACACGCCGAAGACGTTGGGGTCGAGCGGCTCCAGCAGGTCGAGCAACTCGTCGACCGTGTTGCCCAGACAGGTGCGCGGAAGCACCTCGACCGCGACCTGCTTCTTGGCCCGCCGGCACCGGTCGCCGATCTTCAGCAGTCCGCGGCGGGCTTGTTCGAGGCGCGTGCCGCGCTCCCGCGGCTCGAGGGGCTCGGCGCTGGCGTGGAGGATGATCAGGGACGCGTCCAATTCGACCACGAGGTCGACAGCACTCAGCGCGGTCGCGACGGCTTGCTGGTGCATGCCGTCGTCCATACACGAGAAGTCATACGCGCCGCCAAAGAGCGCGTGAACGCTTGCCACGCGGATGTTGTTCCGCCGCAGCGCCTCTAGCAAGGGCGCCTTCTGCGCCTCGTCGCAAGCGCACCCGAAGTAGGCCGCCGCGATCTCGACGGTCGCGATGCCGGAGCCGTCGAGGGTGGCGTACAGCTCATCGGTCAGCGTGGCTGAGACGGTCTGGAGTGAAACGCCCAGTTTGGGGTCGAACATGCGGGTGCCTTTCGTAACGCGGTTTGCGCCCCTCTCGGCTGTCAGCGGCCTCCGGGCCTGTTGTCTCCCAGTTGCAGGATCGTCCCCTGGCCGGCCCTCAGCGCCACCGCCCCGGTCCCGCTTCCGCCGGCGAAGTCGCGCTTGAGCGCAATGTCTTGATCGCGGAGGAGGTCCCGCACGGAGGAGGTCGTCTCTCCGACGCGAACGGCAATGGTCTGGTCCTCGTGCAGCTCATCGTTTAGGAGGACGGCGAACGCGGCGCCCGTCTCGGGGTCTGCGAATGCCTGCACTTGGCCGCTGCCTTCCGTCTCAACGACGGGTGCGCTGCTGAGCCGCCAACGCCGGATCAGCGCGGTGTGCGGCGCAAGCCGCGCGTACACGCGGCCGAGCTCCTCGAGCTGCGGAGTAGGGCTGCCGTCCGGGTTGGTCAGCGCATTGGGGCCCAGGTCGGTGACCTCCTTGGCAAGCACGTCCTTCCAGGTCACGTCCGGCGGCGGCAGCGTCTCGGTCGTCGAGTTCGGCGCTTCCGGCGCAAGGGTGTAGCAGACGAAGCCCTTGGCGCCGCTGCGCACCGTCTCCCATACCTGCCACCGCATCTCGGCCAGCGTCGGACAGCGCCAGTGCAGGTAGGAGCCGGGCAGCCCAACCAGATGCCCTTGCGCGTCGTACTTCCGCGGCCCCCAGAGGTCGCTGAAGCACATGCCCATGACCCAGCCGAGGGCATTCCGGTCGCCGATCGCCTCGATCATCTTCGCCGCGTTGCGCCGGAAGAAACTCTTGCTGGCGGCGTCGGTGTGCGGACCGTTGGGGTCGTTCGGGCCGAAGAACGGATACAGGTCCACGCACACCACCGGCAGCTTCGTCTGCGCCGGAACCTCCGGCGTCTGCGGCCACATGGTGACGGAAGTGCAAAACCGGTTCGGATCCAACTCGCGAAGGCACTGTCGCAGCATCTCCAGCCGCGGGAACTGCTCCTCCTTCGGCTCATCGCTGAGCACCCAACCCACCAACGTCTCGGACGGACCCGCCACCTTCAGCAAGTTGGGCAGCACCTTGTCGTAGTAGGCGCCGTCGTTCGCCCACCGCCAGTCCACCTTGGCCTCGACGGTACTCATGCTGGGCAGCAGCTTCATGCCCCGCTTGCCGCACTCCTCGATGAGTCGCGGCAAGTCGGTCTCCGACATGTTGGTGACCCACAGCAGGTTCACGTGGCTGGCCTGCAGGGCGTCGAGCCGGCGGCAGGCGTCGGCCCACTTGTCGATGCCGGACACCTGAGCGTTAGCGCCGACCCGTTCCCAGCTCACGTACGCCCCCAGCGGGACGAAGTCCGGCGGGTTGTCGGCGGGGACGGTCCAGACCGGCGTGGCGAATGCTGCCGCTGTCGCGGCAAGGCCGGCGAGTCTGAGGGTGAACCAGCGTGCTTCATTCATCGGCAATCTCCTCCCGGGTGCTGCTGTGTTCGCCAGGAAGGTCCAGTGTCCCTGCCCCGGCGCGCGTGCCTCTCTCGAACCAGGAGTGCGGGAAGGAGAATCGGCGCCCGGCTCGAACCCATTGAACTGCGGCCGCGCAGTGTAGGGGCAGACCGATGTGTCTGCCCCCGGACGGGGCGGGCACACAGGCACCGCCCCTACGGCCCGCGTTCTCGAAGGAGCACTTCAACCCATGGCAAAGATACAACTCGGTACCATCGTCGGCGTGTCCGATGACCCAAGGCAAGGCTTCGAGCGCTGCTGCGAGTTGGGCGTGCCCACGTGCCAGCTTGTGTGTACGGCGGAGCGGCTTCTCGGCAAGTTCAAGCCCGAGCAGATTCGCGCCGCGGCAGACGCGACCGGGATCGAGATCAGCTCATTCTTCATCCTGTTCGAGGGACAAGTGTGGGACCGGTTCAGAGGCTTCCCGACCATGGGCATGGTCGCGCCCGACTACCGCGAGCAGCGCGTGCCGCTGTTCAAGCAGTTCGCCGACATGGTCAACGACATCGGCCTCAAGAGCCTCACCTCGCACATCGGCTTCATCCCGGACGACCCCCACGACCCTGTCTACGTCGGCTTCATCGAAGTGATGAAGGACATCGCCAACCACCTGGCCGCCAACGGCCAGTCCCTCTGCTTCGAGACCGGCCAAGAGCTGCCGTCGACCCTGAAGCGCACCATCCTGGATGTTGGCACTGGCAACCTCTTCGTGAATCTCGACCCGGCCAACCTGATTCTCTACGGAAAGGCATATCCGTTGGACGCCGTCGAGATCTTCGGCGAGTACGTCCGCGGCATGCACGCAAAGGACGGCATCTGGCCGAACCGCGACGATGGTCTGGGCGAGGAGAAGCCGCTGGGCGAGGGCGAGGCCAACCTCCCCGTGCTGCTGCCACTGCTGAAGTCCAAGGGGTTCCGCGGCCCGATTACCATCGAGCGCGAGATTCACGGCCCACAGCAGACCGACGACATCCGCAAGGCAATGGCGTTTCTGGAGCCGTATCTGGAGTTGGGGGATGAGTGACGGGTGGCGCGTGGCGCCACGGCGACTCGTCTGCTATGCTCCTCAGTACCGTTCCACTCGGCGCGCAGGCCGGTGTTCGCGCCTCTGTCGCCAGGCTGAAGGGGAGGTTTGGCGATGAGCGCCGTTCCGCAACTGAAAGTGGACCGCCGAGGAGTACCTCGAAGGCGAGCGCCTGTCAGAGACCAAGCACGAGTTCGTTGACGGTGAGACCCACCCACTGGCCGGCGCGACTGAGCCGCACAACCTCATCATGGTCAATGTGATCGGGGAGGTTGGCACGCGCCTCAGAGGTCGCCGGTGCCGGGCCTACCCGAGCGACGTGCGGTTCTTCCCCCTGGCCAACCTGCCCGACGACATACTCCCGCCGCACCGAGACCGATTGGAGGGGTACCGCTGGTACGAAGGCAAGTTCCTGCTGCTTCAGTAGCGCTTCCGCCAGAAAGGACTTGAGCGACATGACGCCAGCGCCGTGCCAGCCGCCCCGGCTCCACACCCGTCGCGATTTCCTGAAGCTTGTTGGCGCGGGCACTGCCGGGCTGGGAGTGGCCAGCCGGTCGCGCGGGGAAGCAGCACCGGGCAGCCGGCCGAACATCGTCCTGGTCATGGCCGACGACATGGGGTTCTCGGACATTGGCTGCTACGGCGGCGAGATCAACACGCCGAATCTCAACAAGTTGGCCGGCAACGGGCTGCGGTTCACGCAGTTATACAACACGGCGCGGTGCTGTCCGACTCGGGCGAGCTTGCTGACCGGGCTGTACTCCCACCAGGCGGGCGTCGGGCACATGGTGAGCGACAGCGGGTTCGACGGCTATCGCGGAGACTTGAGCAAGAGCTGTGTCACCATTGCCGAGGCGCTGAAGCCGGCCGGCTACGGCACCTACATGTGCGGCAAGTGGCACGTCACCAAGTTCACCAAGCCCGAGGGGCCGCAAGAAAACTGGCCCTGCCAACGCGGCTTCGACCACTACTTCGGCACACTGGTCGGCGCCGGCAGCTACTGGACGCCCAACGCGCTGTACCGCGACAACAGGCCGGTCACCGACTTCCCCAAGGGCTTCTACTACACCGACGCAATCAGCGACAACGCCGCGGCGTTCATTCAGCAGCACCACCAGTCGGCTCCGGCCAAGCCGCTCTTCCTGTACGTCGCCTACACTTGCTCCCACTGGCCGCTCCACGCGCCCAAGGAAGACGTGGCGCGGTATCGCGGCAAGTACCTGAAAGGCTGGGATGCTCTCCGCGCCGAGCGCCACGCGCGCCAGCTCGAGATGGGTCTGGTCGACAGACGCTGGGACCTCACTCCGAGCGACACCGGCGCAACCGCCTGGGACGAAGTGGACGCGGCAAAGAAGGACAACATGGACCTGCGCATGGCCGTGTACGCCGCGCAGATCGACCGGATGGACCAGGGTCTCGGCCGGATCGTGGCCGCCCTGCAGCAGACGGCGCGACTCGACAACACGCTGTTCCTGTTCCTGGCGGACAACGGCGGCTGCGCCGAAGGCGGCCCGTGGGGGTTCGAGCGGAAGGAAAACGGCGCAATCGGCGAGGACAGCTCCTTCGCCAGCTACGGGCTCTCCTGGGCGAACGCGAGCAACACGCCGTTCCGGCTCTACAAGCACTGGGTCCACGAAGGGGGCATCTCGTCGCCGTTGGTCGTGCACTGGCCGGCCCGAGTCAAGGCGCGCGGCGAACTGCGGAGCCAGCCGGGACACGTGATCGACCTTATGGCGACCTGTGTTGACGTGGCCGAGGCGAAGTACCCCGCCGAGTACAGTGGCAGCAAGATCACTCCGCTCGAGGGGAAGAGCCTCGTGCCGGCATTCGACAACCAGCCCCTCGACCGCGACGCCCTCTACTGGGAGCACGAGGGCAACAAAGCCGTTCGTCGCGGCAAGTGGAAGCTTGTCCTGAAGCACGGCGGCGAGTGGGAGCTGTACGACCTGGAGGCGGACCGCACCGAGCTGCACGACCTGGCTGCCGACCAGCCGGAACTGGTGAAGGAGCTGTCCGGCAGGTGGGATGCCTGGGCGAAGCGTTGCGGCGTCCAGCCGTGGCCGGTGAAGGGCGGTAAGCAGTGAGTGCCAGCCGGTTGCTTCTTCGAGAATATGCTTGGTCCGACCCCTGCCCGGCTTGTCCGGCAGGTGAAGCAGACTGAGGGGCTAATACTACAACCGTACTTAGCTCGGGGCAGGTCTCCGACCGCCCCGAAACGCTTGACCGGAAGGTCTCAAAGGGCTGCGAATCCACGGGA
>PEVN01000034.1 GCA_002779825.1 Armatimonadetes bacterium CG06_land_8_20_14_3_00_66_21
GGCGCCGGCGCAAGGTCCGCACCCTTGAGAAGCACCTGGAAAACGGCCGCCGGAAGCTCGGCTCCCGAACGACGGTAGAGGCAGGCCTGCTCCTGGTGCTCGCCGAGGATCTCCAGCGTCGCTCGGGCGTTGGTTCGGGGGGGGGGGCGACTCACCGATTCCACCGACTGCCTGAGTGGCTTGCTCGTCACGCCGTCCAATGGCCGGTAGCTGATAGCCGACCGCAAACAGTGCGTAGAGTACGTATAGACTCCCAACGGCGCCTCCTGTATACTGGGTGGACTCACGGAGAGCCCAAGGAGAGAGTCGTGACGAAGCCCGCCGGCCATGGTGGCGCAAATCGACAACTGGCGCTCTCGGCCATTGCGGCGTGTTCGTGCTGGACCGTGTGGGCGCAGCCGGCGCAGCGACGCGAGCAACCCGCGCTCATTGCGCCGCAGCAATTCGCCGCGGTCAGCGCGCAGGCACAGAAGCTGGCGGCGGAAGGCCGGACGCAGGAAGCCGTCGCCCACTGCGAAGCCTTCATGCGGGAGCACGCCAATGCCGCGAAGGACAACCCAAGCGGCTTCCTGACGTTGGCAGGGACGGTCTACCGAATCCTCGGGACTGTGGAGGACAAGGCCGCCAGAGGCGCCCAGTACCGCCGCCTTTTCACCGAGTTCCGGGACGTTCCTGCCTATGCGGCCATGGGCGCGAAGGGCTATCTGGACTGTCTCATCGAGACGAAGGGGGAGCCCGCGGAAATGGAGGCGTTTGGGCGAGAGGCGGTGAAGGCGTTCGGGGACGCTCTGCCTCCCACGTACGAGGCCGCCATGCTGCTGGTCAACCTGGGACGGGCGCTGCAGAAGCAGGGGAAGATCGACGAAGCAGAGGACTTGGCGGCGGCAGCGGCGCTTCGGTGGCCGACTATTCTGGAGAACGTGAACGTCGCCGGCCTGCTCTCCGACTGCGCCTGGTCCAGGAAGGACTACGACGGCATGGTCGGCGCAGCAAAGCTGTGCTACATGCTCTGCGCGTTCGACGAGAAGTCCATCGGCAAGGCTCGGAACCTGGTGATCCAGGCGCTGACGGCCAAAGGCGGGCCGGGGCTGGCAACCCAGTTCGTGAAGGCGCAGGATTCGGCGGAGGTCGAGAACCCGCTCAAAGACGTGCCGCTGCCCAAGCTCACCCGCACCGGCGCCGCCGATGCGCTCCTCCAGCCCGTGGCGCAGGTTGCCCAACCTGCGAACCAGCCCGTAGGACAGGTTGCCGAACCTGTCGAGCAACCACCCACCACACCACAAGCCGACGTGGCACAGGCTGCCCAGCCTGCGGACCTCCTGGCCGCCGCCCGTGGCTACCGCCCCGCCCGCATCCTGGCTCAACTGGCTCTCGGCGATTTCGCAGGCGCCCTCGCCGATGCCACGGCCGAGATGCGCGATGCCAAGACGACCGACCAGATGGTGCGCGCCCTCGGCGACGTCGCCCGGTGTTTGAAGGCCAAGGACCTCAACCTGATCCGCGCCAACCAGTTCCTGGAGTTCCAGAGAACCGGCAAAGGCGAAAACCCGCTGCCGACGTTCTGACGGCTGACCGCTGAGACTGGACGCCATGCGACATTGGCCCATCATCGTTCTCTCACTCACCCTCGCGGCCCCTGCGCTCGCACAGGTCCCGGAGACGTGGAGAGAGTGGCCGCCCGACGTGTTCGAGAAGATCAAGCCGGTCGGGTCAAGGAAGAGCGCGCCGGTTCGCCGCGACCAAGGCCGCGGCTCTGCGCCAACAACCAGAGAGACTCCGTTCGAGGTCAACATCGCGCTGAACCCGTCCTTCGAGGAAGGGCTACCCCAGCGGCAGCAGGTCCACGATTGGCTCCCCGCTCCGTGGTTCCCTGACGCGCAGTACTCGTGGGATGCCGATGTGAAGCGGACCGGGAAGCGCTCGCTTCGCGTTGGCGGAAGCGCGAAGCCGGACGGAACGGCAACCATGGGGGGCTGGACAGGCTCGGTGTACACGGCGTTTCCCGGGCTTCGCTACACGCTGGCCGGATGGGTGTGCGCTTCCGCGCCGGAAGGCCGCACCCACCTTATCCTCGCTTGGTACGACAGGCACAAGCGGTTCCTCTGCAACACGGACAACGGCTTCGTCGTGCACGGTCCGAGCGAGTGGCTCCGGGTGTCGACCTCCGACTTCCCGCCGGAGGATGCCGCCTTTGTCCGGGCGTACTTCCGCAGCGACGGGAACCCTGGTTCGGCTTGGGTCGATGATGTCGAACTGGCGCTGTCGGCTGAGGTCGCCGGGCAGCTTGCCGTCCCCAACGGGTCTTTCGAGGCAGGCGCCGGGGCGACGGCGGCAGCATGGAGCGCCGAGGCACGGTTCAGCCTCGTCACGGGCAAGGACAAGCCCCACGCGGGTGAGCAGTGCGTGGCACTGCAGGACCAGCCCGGGCAGGCAGCTCTGGTCAGTCTTCCCTTCGCGTTGGACGGCACACACGTCGCGGCATACCGTTTCTCGGCGTGGGTCAACACCCGGCAGATGCGGAGCGGGAGTGTGCAGCTTGCCATACGGTGGACGGGGCGCGCCGGTGACGTTACCGAAACGGCAGGCGACTCCGTCTCGCCTGATGAGAGCGGGTGGGCTGAGAAGACGCTGGAAGTGGAGGTGCCACGGGCGGCTGAGTTGCGCCAGGGACAGCTCGTACTGCGAGGGATGGACGTGACCGGCACGGTGTTGTTCGATGACGTGAGCCTGAGCGTGCGCCTGGCAGACCCGATCCCCGCACCCAAGGTGCCGCTTGGGGTGGCTATCGCCCGCTGCTACGCGGAGCACTTGGTGCCCCCACACCGCCTTCGCGGTCACTTTGAGACCATGCTTCCTCGCCAAGAAGACGCGAAGCGAGTATTGGGCGAGGTCGAGTCTTACTGCCAGACGCACCCCGAGACCATGGACAACGAGACGAAGTGGACGCTCGGCGTGCTCCGGTACCATGCCGGGCAGTACCAGGCGGCGGTCGACGCCCTTTTCCCCCTGCGCCATGCGTATGCGACGACGAACATGCGCAACGACCTGATCTGGCACTACGCGCATTGGGCGCATAGCGAACTCGTTGAGGCGGAGGCGACGGAACGACGGAAGCGCCTGGCCCAGCAAGCCCGAGTCCTGCCGAGTTTGGCGCCGGACGCCAGGCTCCGAGAGACCCTTGCTCTGGCTGACGACTACCGCTTTCTCGAAGGATGGGACGAAGCGGCGAGGCTCTATGGCGACGCCCTTGCCTTCGCTCCCACGACAACACCACCCAGGATGCAGTTCCACCGGGCCGAGTGCCTCTACCGCGCAGGCAAGGTCCGCGAAGCCCTTCAGGGGCTACGGAGTTTTGTCGGTCTGAAGGAGACCTCGGGTCTCCAGGAGCGGGCTCGGCGCCTGATGGGGGACTGCTACGCAGACCTCCCACCTGGCGACCTGGCGGCGGCGGACTTCGGCCAGCACCTGCAAGTGCAAGCATTGCCCGGTGCAGTCTTCGCTGGTGATGACACCAGGACCGGCCCCCACTGGCGCGGCCGCTATGGCGGCTATGCATGGGTCCTCTGCGCCATGATATCCCCGGTGGACATCGTGGGTGGTCTGTGCGAGCCCGTCCGATATGACGGAGGCACGGGAGAGGAGATCCCCGGGTGGAGTCTGTCGCGCGGGGCGAAGTCCCGGCTTCGCTATGCCGTGAGAACAACGGACCCCGCGGAGCCTGGCCGCGGTCACCTCAACAAGCGGCCAGACGCCGAGACCCTGCGTGAGGTGCTGCATCACCCGGTGTCGGGAGAGCCGGTTTCGTCCTCTTGGGACGACCGCGGAGAGACGCATCCGTATGACTCGAACGGCCCCGATCTGTGCGTGGAGCTCGCCGTCCCGGCAGGCACGTACCGCTTGGCGCTCTACATGCAAGGGCACGAAGTGAGGCTGATGAGCGCCGGTGGCACTGTGCTGGCTCAGGCACCTCGAGTGGACTTCGGCGGGAAACGCCATGGCTATCGACGGTTCGTCGTGTTCGGGCCGCTGGATGTCACCGTGCAGATCGTCAAGGGCGAGAGCGAGTGCGCCAAGCTTCGCGCGCTGTTCTTGGACAGGTTGGGCGGGCCTCGGCTGCCGCCCGAGGCACTGACGGCCGCGCTGCCTGCCCCAGCCGTTCTCTCACCGCCGGCCGCGGATAAGACGTTCGGAGAACTCGTTGGCCTCTGGCAGACCGACCGCCGAGGGTACCGGGCAGAGCTGGAGCGTTGGGGTGACGTAACGGCACAGCTCCAAGACTCAGTGGTAGCGGGACAGCAGGCGGGCCCTGCCGTGCGCACCTACTGGATGCTATGGCAGGCGCACGCCGAGCGGGGTGAAGCAGACAAGGCCGCTGCCGCGTTGTCAGCCATGGCCGATGGTCTCGCCGACAACGCGGGCACTGACCGTGCCCTCGCGAGGCTCGATGTGTTTGCGGAGACGTACCTGTTGGAGCACGACGTGCTGGCGGCGGAGGCGCTCCAGACAGAGGGGGTACGACTGGCACTGGCCGCCTCGGACGGTCGAACAGCCGTTGACCGGGTGGCAGGCAGCGTCGAGAGGTTCTGGACGGTCGATGCGCTGTATGCTCAAGCGGTGGCGGTGAAGGTGGTCGACCACGTGGCCGGCTGGCAAGACCAAGAAGCAGCCCTTCGCACGTTGCGTGAGATAGGGCAGAGATGGTTCCGGGCGTCGGCGGGACCCCCGGCGAGGTATGCCCTCGAAACGGCGAGGCGCCTCGGCGGCCAGGGGTGCCTCGCCGCCGAGGACCAACTGCGCTTGGCGCAGACGTACGAGCCACCTTGGGGCTGGTTCGACGCCATCGAGCCGGACCCGGCCGTGCGGGAGTACTTGGTTCTCATGCGGAACTACCGGGCCTTCACCGGGCAAGCGGAGGCTGGGTTGCGCTTGGTCAAGCTACTGATGAGCAAGTCGCAAGCCGGCGCAACGGCAGAAGTACTCGCAGTCCTCAAGCGCGACTGCTCAGACAGCCCGGCGACGCGGGAGGCCGAACAGATCGTCAGCGCGCTTGGAGCAAGCGCGCCAGCAGATGCAGGAGGCAACCATGGTGCCGATTAGACGGATGCTTCTCGCCTGTGTGGGAACGCTAACCCTCACGTGGCTCGGTGTCGCGGCCGTCGCTCCCGCGCCCGACGCGCGCTCTCCGCGTTTGTCGGTCACGACGTTCCCGACATGCATCGCGGCAGACGGCACTGGCACACTGCGAGTGGAGGCGACGGTGCGGGCCGGCGACGGCACGGCGGCTCCTGACGGGACGCGCGTCACCTTCTCCTCCAGCGCTGGCACGCTGCTGTCCGAGACCCAAGCAACGCGTAACGGCATGGCGGTGGTTCTCCTGCGTTGTACACCGACTCCCGGCAAGGCCGTCGTCACTGTTGCCGCTGGCGACGCGCGCGCGGAGGCGACAGCATGGTTCGGGGAGCGCCCTGCCGCTGTGGCAGTCGAGCGCACCATCCAGTTCGTGCCTGCCGATGGCAGGTCTTGGTCGGCAATCATCGCGCATGCCGGTGGCATGAAGGCCTATGTGCCCGATGGTACACCGGTCTCATTCTCCACGGACCTCGGCGAGATCGTCCCTCAATCAACCACCACTGGCGGCTACGTGGTGGCACTGCTAACATCCACCAAACCCGGCGTCGCAACGGTCACGGCCCAGTGCGGGGAAGTCAGAGATTCGGCTACCGTCGAGTTCGTGCCGGCAACCTATCGACTCGGGCTCGGCGCCGACGCCTGGTACTTCTCAGCCAATCGGCAGAACGATGTCAGGCTGACAGCCCGTCTGTATGATGAGAACGATCGTCCCCTCTACTTGGACCGAGTGCCCGTGGAGTTCGAGGCGTCGCGCGGTCAGCTCTCTACGTCGGAAGGGCAGACACGCTTGGGCGCCGCCACGGCAGTTCTGCGAGTTGCGGCCGGCCCGCCGGGGGACGTGACGGTGACTGCTCGCACCACGAGAGGCGAGGCCCCACTCACGCTACACTTTGCCGGCCGGCCCACGCAGATGACACTTGGCCGGAACCTGCCCGACCGGGGGAGTCCAGATGGCGCGTTGTTGGCGCGGGTGGTGGCTACGGTGAGGGACAAGGACAGACAGCCAGTTCCTGGCGCCGAGGTCGCCTTCTACACGGACCGAGGTACCATCGGGCGAACGGCCAAGACGGACTCTGGCGGCAAAGCCATCGCAGAGCTGCGATTCCCGGCGCGGGTCGGGGAGGCTGTAATCGGCGCAACGTGCGACGACCTACGTGTGTCGCGGTCGATGCGCTTCTCGGGAGCCGAAGGGGAGGTGGTCGAGCTGGAGCCTCCTCGCCAGCCTTCGAAGGTAACAGTTACCTGCTGCAACCAGACGCTTGACGGAGAACGGATTTCACAGGACCTGCTCGCCGTGGTCGAAGACGCACACGGAACTCGATTGTCTGGCTGCGTGGTGCACTTCAATGCAACGGCCGGTGAGATCACCCAGCGGTCAGAGACCGACCGGAACGGTGTCGCTTCCGCGGCTTTGAGCTTGCCACTCACAGCCCGGGAGGCGCTCGTTGCCGCCACGACCGGTGATGTTCGGACCAGCCTCACTGTCTCGGTGCCGGCACTGAGCAGCGCCAAGTGCCTCTCCGCCAAGGCCCTGCCCGGTGTGGTCAAAGCCGATGGTCGCAGCTACTCGCTGCTGCGAGTCTATCTCTGGGACTCCGAAGGCGAGTGGATCCCACTCCCCAACGCGTCGGGGCTCAGAATCGAGGGTCCCGAAGATGCCACTTTGTGGTGCTGGAGCCCTAGCGGGCCGTGGGCCTCCTACTACCTGGGAGCCGTTCGGTCGCCGGGCCGAGCGAGGGTTGCCGCCTCCTACGCGGGTCTCTCCTTGGCAACGGAAGTCACTTTCTCCGAGGATCCGAGTTCTGTATTGGTTGAGAGCCACTGTCCCGAGGGGGGTGGACAAGTCTATATTCGGGCAACTGTCCGGGACCGCAACGGGCTCCCCGTCCCGGACGGAACGCCACTCGCCTTCACGCAGGGGGAGGATGGTCGCACAGTTGGCTCCACAACAACGAGAGACGGTTTCGCGGTCGTGATGCTCCCAACGCCCGTGGACCCGACCGAAGTCAGCGCTGCCTGTGGCACTGCTATCGGCCGTCTGACGCTGGCAGAACACTGATTATCGTTGGCTGGAAACGCCGCCCAAGGAGTGATGCCCATCCGCAACGCAGATTGACCCGGCGGGGGCCCCGAATGCCCTCAACTGCGTCTTGACCACGAACTCAGATATGCAAGGAGGATGATTGGCATGCCACGTATTGCCTATGCCGCCACCGTTGTACTTCAGGTCGTCAGCGCCCTGCTGATCGCACAGAATGTAGCACCTGCGGAAGAGGAGCCCGCGCTCGTATGCGGCAGCACGACCACCGTCGGGGGGGTAAACACCCACACCCATACCGGCCCCGAACTCCAAGCCTTGGTGCCAAAGCAGTTCACGCGGAATGAGGTTAGCGCGAACTGCTGCCCGCCCCAACCGGAGATGATGACCTGCGAGAACACGCACTCGCAGGTCGTCCTGCAGACCGCTTGGACGGTCACTGGCGGCACAAACTGCGAAGCGACCTTCCTCTCGTGCCACTCCGGGGACTGCTTCACGAAGTTCCAGTACATCACTCGGTTACCGGGATCGTCCGGCACGGAGAACGGCGATACATGGAACTTCGATAATGTCTGCATGTGGCGGCACACGCAGACCTTCAAGTACACCCAGAAGACAGTCGAGACGGAGTCCTTCACCTACTACGGATGGTGCAAAGCCGGCGACGTCATGAAGAAGGAGTGGACTCAGGACTGTGCACGGACGGAGGTCAAGAAGATAGAGAACGCTGACGGCCAGACAGAAGAGGGCTGTGCGAACGAGCCTGCCTGCCAGGCGTAGGCCTCGTCGGAACGTACGGTTGGCAGAGACCCCAGTTGTCGACACTGTAGAGGCGTCGAGTGTCGCGCAACTGGGGTCCGGTCTACCACAGCCCATGTCAAGGAGGAGTGTATATGGACACCATCCAGCTACGCGCGCCGCGCCGCGTCAGGAAGCCACTCCCTGGTTTCGCGGGGCTGGCGATTGCGGTGGTCGTGGGCCACGCGTCTCTCCTGCAGTCTGACGTGCTCGACTGCGACGCCGATCTGAGCAACCACCAGATTCCTGGCGAGCCCGCTATTGAGGCCGTCTCGCCCCACGAATGCACTCGTTGGGTGTCTTTCCGCAACTGCTGTCAGCCACCTGAGCAGCCTACCTGCCAACGGAAATGGAACCAGATCGTGCTTAGCGTGCACTGGGAGATCAGCGGCGATGCGAACTGCCGAGCAGGCTGGGAGTGGCCCGGCGGCTCTTGCCACTCGCCCGGTTGCTCTGGCGTGTTCCAGGTGATCACGGACGCTCCTGGTACAAGCGGCGACTACGCCGGGGACACCTACGACCAGTTCGCTGAGTGCAAGGAGAAGATGAGTGAGCATTTCGGCTACAACCAGAGGCTTGTGAGCACGGAGGCGTTCCACTACAAAGGGTGGTGCAGCATTCTGGGCATCATCCACGACACCGTCGAGCAAGATTGCGGCCGCACAAAGACGGAGAAGATAGAGAACTGCGTGATCCACCAGCTTGCTCCCGTCGATTGTTCGACCGAATCAGGATGTCAGTGAGCTTGGCCCATAGCGGGAAGGTAACTGGGGAACATCCCCGATAGGGGCTCAAATCGGGGCGCAGATCGCCGGAGGGGCCCATGCCGTCAGCCTGTGCCTCGCTCATCGAACCGTGCCGGCATTGCGGCATCTCGAGGAGGAGACCTCGATGAATACACCCACTTCCCTGAAGATCGGTGGTTGGTCCATGTTCGTGCTCGCTCTCTTGGCGGCTCTGGGGGCGCAATCCGGACAGAAGGGCGTACAGAAGGGCGTGGTGAAGGGGGCCGAGGCCCCTGCCTTGTCAGTGACGGACAGTGGTGGCAGGAAGCACTCGCTCATGGACCACCTCAGCGCAAGCGGCGTGGTGCTCGTGTTCTGGGCGAGTTGGGCGGGGGCGTGCAGCGGGCCGAACTGCTGTCCGCCGACCACGGCGTCCTCCAAGCCGGCGTCCTCCGGGAAGCTGGAAGGCAAACCCCTTCTCACCTATGTCGACGAGTTGCGGCAGCGACCAAGGGGGAAGAAGCCGGAGGTGGTCATCATCAGCCTGGACCAGAAGAAGGAGGCGGCAGGAACAGTGCTCAAGCTGAGCGGCGTGAAGCTGCCGCTGCTGTTCGACACGGACTTGGACGCGGCGAAAGCGTATGGGGTGACGAGGTTGCCCACCGTGTTCGTGATCGATGGCAGGGGCATCGTTCAAGGCGTGTTCTCGGGCTTCAACTCCGGGAATGAGAAGGAGCGGAAGTCCTTGGAGGGAGCCCTCGGGGCGCTGGGTCGTTAGTCCCGGGGAGAGTCCTCTCGTGCACTATTCGGCTCCGAGCGGGATCCTTCCGAAAGGTAAGTGCTATCGTGGGTGGGGAGCAGTTTCGGACCGCCACGCAGGCTCTGATCGCGCCCCCCATTGGTGCGTCGGCGCCCAAATGCTCTGCGCCGGGTGCCGCCGACGCTGCCTCAACTGGGCGGCAGTTCGTGCGGCAAGAGGCAAGTCCGTTTGATACCCGCAGTTCCCTTACGGCAACGGTGGTGTGGCTGAGTCTGGTCATTCTGGCCCTTCTGCTCGTGGCGACGTTCTTCGTTGGGCAGCGCGGCACATACCGTGCGTGGACAGGAGGCAGCCTCTACGCCGTGCTGGTGACGAGTTGGCTCTTCGTCCAGATCCTCCTCGGCCACGCGGAATGGAGGCGTCAGCGGCGGTTCCGGTCTCGACGACACGAGGACCGCGTGGCGGTGCTCATCCCAACCTACAATGAGGATCCCTCGATCCTTCGGGGGTGCGTTCAGAGCGCTCTGAACCAGGACTACGATGGGCCTTTGCAAGTGGTCGTCGTTGATGACGGGGGGAAACAGAGACTGCCCTCCTTCAAGGACTTGGTCGAATCCAGCCCGCCCCACCGTTCTCTTCTGTGCCTGCGGCTGCCCACGAACCAGGGAAAGCGCCACGCCCAAGCGGCCGGGCTCCGGGGCGCCCGCGGAGACTACCTGGTCACGATGGACAGCGACACGCGCCTCGACCCTCGGGCCGTGGACAATGCGCTGCTCCAGTTCGAGGACCCCCGAGTCGGGGCCGTCACCGGCGTGTGTCTGGTCGACAACCGAGTCAGCCTGCTGACCCGCCTGATCCACCTTCGCTACTGGAACGCCTTCTGTCAAGAGCGCGCCTCGCAGAGCTATCTCGGCGTTGTCACTTGCTGCTCGGGCGTGTTCTCCGTGTACCGCAGACGACTCGTGGACGGCCTCACCGAGCGATACCTCAACCAGCGCTTCCTCGGCCGTCCCTGCCACTACGGCGACGACCGCCACCTGACCAATCTGCTACTGTGGGAGGGTCATGAGGTCCGCGTGGCGCTGAATGCGTTGGCGTGGACCCAGGCGCCGACCCGACTGCTCACGTGGGCCCGCCAGCAGCGGCGCTGGAGCCAGTCCTTCTACCGGGAGTTCCTCTGGTCCCTGCGGTTCGTCCACCGCAGGAACTTCTACTTCGCGTATTGCCTGTTCTTTCAGGCGTCCTTGCCGCTGTTGCTGCTCTACGGGTTGGGCCGGGGTCTGATCGCAGTCGGCTCGGGTCACCCGTTGGTGGCGCTGCGGTACGCAGTGGCCGTCGTGGTGATGGCTTTGCTGCGAGGCGCCTATGGGATGTGGCTGACGCGAGACCCCGAGTTCCTGCTGATGCCGCTCTA
>PEVN01000173.1:0-2742 GCA_002779825.1 Armatimonadetes bacterium CG06_land_8_20_14_3_00_66_21
CCCACGAAGCCCGGTCAGGTCACTGTTCCCGGCCATCCGTCGGACGACTTGGCGCCCGGCACGCTCAACAGCATCCGGTTGCAGGCCGGACTGAGAGCGTGTTTGGAAACGCGGAATCCGGGGAGGGCGAGGCTCCCGCCGAGCCGCCAAACCGTATAGAATCGGCTCAGCGGGAGCTTCGCCCTCCCAGTCTTCGCCCTGAAGAGGCGCTTTCCAAACACGCTCTGAAAGGAAGACGGTGATGAAGGAGTACGCTGTCGTCTACGAATGGGCCGGCCGCAATTGGTCTGCCTACTCCCCCGACGTGCCAGGCTGCGTGGCGACTGGCAAGACCCGGCAAGCCGTGGAGCGCAATTTCAGGGAGGCCCTGGAGTTCCATCTGGAAGGGCTTCGTCTTCATGGCGATCCACCCCCGCAGCCAAGGGCCGAGTTCGGTCGCGTGGCCGTTGGCGCATAGCACTCTCAGGGCAACGGGGAGGAGTCCGGCTCTCCGTACCTGGCGTTGTCGGTGCCGCCGTCCGGTGGTGTTTTACCATAGGGCCGCGGCGGGAGACGCGTGCAACCGGATGGCGTCGCTCGCTCCGGCCGTGCCCGCGGACTGTCCGAGGTCGTAGAATGGGTGGAAGACAACTGGCAGCAGACCCGCCGGCAGCCGCTGGAGTATCAGCACCGCCGCTGACGGAACGAGTCGTGATTGGCGAATGATGAAAGGAAGTGAGAGGGCACCGATGGAGCTGCACTATGCTCTGCACGTTTCGAGGGAGTCCCGCGGCTATCAAGCGGCAGTCTTGGGCCATCCCGCCATCAGCGGGCATGGCTCGACGCGCGACGCTGCCATCCGGGGTGGCCCAAGGCGCGCTCCGCGAAGCGCCGGCGAACGGGGAGATTGTGTCTGTATCGGTGAACATTCTCGATCCGAACCCCTGGCTGGAATACGCCGGGAGGTGGCGCGACATGCCCGAGGACGAATGGGCCCTCTACCAGCAGGCCATAGAGGATTACCGCCAAGAACTGGCGGAGGACGAGGCGGTTGTCTGAGCCGTTGCGGATCCTGGACACGGACCATGTCAGGCATGTGGATCACTGGCGGACACTGTTCGAGGAAGTCGGTCATACCGGCGACTACTACTGGTTCATTGCCGAGTAGGGAGGTGGCAGTTCGTGTTCACTGTCTACCGTATGCGGGCTGACGAGCTCGACAACCGGTTCCTGGAGAGTGTGAAAGCTGCATTTCGTGACGAGCAGGTTGAGATCGCGGTGTCATCCGCAGACGAGACCGAGTACCTGCTGTCTTCGCCGAGGAATCGCGAGCGACTGCTCCGGGCTGTCGCCGATGTGGAAGCCGACCGCAACGTCGTGGTGCCGGACCAAAGCGTGTTCCGATGAGGACGGTGGCTTTTCACGGCGACGCATTCGAGGACTTCACGCAGTGGCACAAGACGACCCGAAGGTGTTCGAACGCATTGTGCGGATCATCCGGGACTGTCTGCGAGATCCGTTCCAAGGGCATCGGCAAACCGGAGCCACTCAGGAATCAACTGCGGGGGTACTGGTCGCGGCGGATCAATGACCAGCACCGCTTGGTCTACAAAGTGACCGATGTCGCCATACACACGCGTGACGTTCCCGCGAACTGGTGCAGACCTCCGCGTTCGGGGAGGTGAATGGCGAAAATGCCTGCCCGTGAACAACGAGTCGAGACGGCAGAAGACCGCATCGAGGACCTGGGTGAGTTCCTGGCCCAGCTTGCCCGGCAGGTGGCGACGGTCAATGCCTCGACCAGGCGGCTAGAGCGGTCCACCATGGCGTTGGACCGAACCATCGTCGAAATCAGGACCGAAGGAGAGAAGGACCGGAAGCAGTGGAACAAGCGCTGGGGCGAGTTGGCGAACAAACAGGGCACGCTGGTGGAGGACATCGTGGCGCCCAGCCTGCGGCGCCTGGCGGCAGAGGAGCTGGGGTGCGGCCCCGTGGAGTTCTCCGCAGCCCGGGTCGAGCAGCGACAACCGGGCGACCGGAGTAAGCGCCGTGAGAGGAATCTGCTTCGTTCTTGCTGGAATTGTACTCATTGACTCGGCCGGCCACTCTTCGGGTACGTTCCAATGGATCGCTCGAAACCCATCGACATCAGCCTCCACGCGTCGGAGAAGATGGGTGATCGCGGCGCCTCTGAGGAGGAAGTCAGAGCCGCCGTACGCACTGGGAATGAAGAGCCCGCTCGCAAGGGACGCTCCCGTTTCCGCAAGAGCTTTTGCTTCAACGCTCAGTGGCGTGGACGCCACTACGCAGTCAAGCAGGTCGCGCCCGTGGTAGCCGAGGAACGCGACCGCTTGGTTGTCGTCACCGTGTACACGTACTATTTCTGAAGGAGCCGATACGCCGCCATGAGAATCAGATACGATCCCGAGGTGGATGCGCTGAGCATCCGCTTGGTAGAGGGACCCGTTCAGTCTCAGGTCATCCAGCTCACCGACCAGGTTGCCGTGGACATTGGTGCCGATGAACGCATCGTCGCGTTGGAGATACTGGACGCCAGCGAGGTGCTTCCAGGCTTTCGAGACCAGGGCGTCAGCCTGGAGAACCTCTCACCTTGTGTCCGGTGCCAGCAGATCCAGAAGCCGGAACTTAGCGCCGTGACCGCGTAATGCCCAGGACTGACCTGGCCCCCGCGGAGGCAAGGCGTTCGGTCTTCCCGGAGAAGCGAAAGCGTCAGCGTCGAGCGCCACTTCACCGACCGATACC
>PEVN01000173.1:2764-3481 GCA_002779825.1 Armatimonadetes bacterium CG06_land_8_20_14_3_00_66_21
GATACCCAGGCTTCGATCCACCCGGGCCGTGCCTTCAATATTTAATCTTGCCGATGACCGGGGAGGGGAGAAAGGGAAGGCGAGTTCGGAACGACAAGGTCGAAACGAGAAGGGCGGACTACGGCCAACGGACCACAGGACCACGGACCGGAAGGGCAAGGTCGAAGCGAGAGACGGGCGGACAGGATGAACAGGATGGTCAGGATTGGGAAGGGCGAGAGCGGAAGGGCAAGCTGGAAGTGCGAAACGACAAGGTCGGAACTCGAGTGGTGTGCTACACTCATTACCTGACACTTGGACCCGGGGCGGTGAATTGCACTCATGCTTGCACTTGACGAACGAGTCACGAACGTAGAAGAACGTGTCGAGGACTTGGGCGAGTTCCTGGCCCAGCTTGCCCGGCAGGTGGCGACGGTCAATGCCTCGACCAGGCGGCTAGAGCAGTCCGCCAGAGAGTTCGAGAGATCCGCAAAGTCGCGCGAAGAAGCCGCGAAGGCTCTGGAGCGGTCGTCTCTCGCCTTGGAGCGATCCATTGACAGGCTGAGCCACCAGGCGGAGCAGGACCGGCAGCGGAGTGACGAGGAGCGCAGACAGGACCTTCAGCGGTGGGAAGAGGAGCGCAAACAGGACCGGCAGCGGAGTGACGAGGAGCGCAGACAGGACCTTCAGCGGTGGGAAGAGGAGCGCAAACAGGACCGGCAGCGGAGTGACGAGGAG
>PEVN01000224.1 GCA_002779825.1 Armatimonadetes bacterium CG06_land_8_20_14_3_00_66_21
CGGGTCGTACTGGTTGCTCTTCTTCGCCTCGGCAACCGGGACGTCGCGGTTGGGCGGGTCGGCCAGCAGCTCGACGGTGACGGTGTGCTTGCCTGGCGGGAGGTTGTTCGCCAGCGGAATGGCGGCGAGGCGCTGGTAGTAGCTCCAAGGGTCGACTTGCCGCTGCGTGCCGGCGGGCTTGCCGTCGACGGTGAGCTTGACCTCGCCGGTGTCGGGACCCATGAGGTCGAACAGGCTGGCGTCGGTGCCGGTGAAGGTGACGGTCAGCTTGGCGCCGGGGCTGTTGGTGTACCAGAGGGTGTCGAAGTGGCGGGTGAACCGGGGCCAGAGCGGGTCGTCTCCGGGTAGTTCCTTCCAGTCGCCGGTGAGCATGTCGCGCGTGATCGGCTCCAAGCGGGCGCTCTCGAAGTTGTCGGCCATGAGTGGCTTGGGGAGCTTGTGCGGTTGAGGCTGCGGTGTCTTCGCAAGTTGCTCGAAGGCACGGGTGAGCGCCTCCGCATAGAGCCGGTTGCCTGTTGGACCGGGACGGACGCCGTCAGCCGAGAAGGACTCGTTGCCTTCGGGGGCGTCGCCCTTCGGCACCAGCTTGCCGGCGCGGTACTGCTCGGCCACCGGGAAGCCCATGTTGACCGACGGGATGCCGTAGCGCTCGGCGACGCGCTCGTAGGCGGTGACGGTCGCCGGTGACAGCCCGTCGGCGTAGGCGGTTTCGAAGCCGAGGCGGAAGGCGTATACGAACAGGAGATCGATGTCGGGGTCGGCCTTCCATGCCTGCCGCGCGACGCCCTCGATTGTGCGCTGAATCGTGCGCGCGTCGGTCTGGAAGTCGTCGGAGGCGAAGTCCACCAGGACGAGATCGGGCTGCTGCTTCAGCACGTCGTGCGCGAACCGGTACACGCTGAACCCGGATCCGCGCACACAGTCGCAGATGCCGGCGTTGATCTCGGTGATCTCACTGGCGGGGTACTTCTCGCGCAGCCCTTTCAGCGCTTGCGCGCGCCAGCCGTCGGCGCTGTGGATACCGCCGCCGAAGTAGGCGACCTTCACCGGCTTGCCCGCGGCGAGCTTGGCGAAGGTGTTCCCCGCTCCGATGCGCAGCACGAACTCGCGGGCGGGTATCGGCTCGTATCCGGGAAGCTGCACGAAGCGCTTGACCGGCCGCGCGTTGCGGCTCGCCTCGGACTCCTCCACGACCGGCCAGCTTGCGCGCAGCTCATCTTGGTAGGGCCCGATCTTGTCGAAGGGGATGGGCTTGAAGCCGAGCTTCAGGGCGGGCGAGTCGTCGCGCAGCCGGTAGTCGTGGTTGGCGGGGTCGACGAAGCGCGGGTCGGCAAACTGCGAGTGCTCGTCCGCGCCGAGCTTGCGCCAGTCCTCCCAGGCGAGTTGCTTCGCCTCCTCGGGTGGCAGACTGGCGGAGACGAACGGCTCCAACCCCGGCTCGGCGTAGACGCAGTTGTAGTCGATCTCGTTCTTCGGCAGGTCCTCCTGGCGCATGCGGATGTCGTAGAGCATCATCCGGTTCTCGCCCTTCCATGGGTCCCGCCGCTCGCCGCGGAGCCAGGCGGTGCCAGCCGTCGTGTTGTACACGATGTTGCGGACGAACTTGTGCCCGGTCATCGCTTCGGGGTGACCGTCGGCGAGGCTGTAGCCCTTCATGGTAGGGTAGCGGTCAAGGTAAGGCGAACCGGGACCCGCCACCGCACGGAAACGCTCGTAGACGTTCGTCCATTCGTCCCAGCCCGGCCAAAGCATGCCGGCCTGGAAGGCCGGACAGTCGACAATGACGTTGTTCTCGAAGACGCAGTCGCGCCCGCCGTGGGTGAACATCCCGCAGATCGGCACCCGGTAGAGCACGTTGCCGTACATCGTGTTCCCGCTGGTCGGGTCGTCCATGTAGAGGCCCCACGTGAAGTGTGGGTACTCGTACTCGACCTTGCCGTCCTGCACGGGTTGCCACGAACTACGCTTGCCGAAGCCGCCGAGGTCGTGCCAGACGTTGTACCGAATGACATTGCCCCGCTGCGTCCAGTCGCGCGGGCAGGAGTAGAGACCACCGGTGTCGGTGGACTGCAGATTGGTGTGGTGGACGACGTTCAGCTCGACGACATTGTCGTTGCCTGCCAATGTCAGCCCGGCATGAGGCGTGTCGTAGACCAAGTTGTTGCGGGCGACGTTGCCGACACCGCCAATGTTGATCGCCGTGTTGTAGGTCTTCTCGAAGACGCCGACGTGATGGATGACGTTGTTGACGGCAAGGTGCTTTGCCGGCGTCAGCGTCTGGCGGTCGCCACCACTCAGAAGGACGCCACCACAGCCGGTCGCGTAGACATCGCAGCCCACCACGGAGCACTCCGCGCCGCCGTCTATCGAGGCGCCCCAGGCGCCACAGTTGCGGAGGATGCTCTGGGTGACTTGGCACCGTTCCGCGTTCACCATCCGCACCGCATTGCCGTCGCAGCCTTCCAGTACGAAGCCCCGCAGCGACACGTCGTGCGTGTCCTTGAACTCGACCAAGTCGCCCACGACCGGGACCGAGACGTCGCCGTCTCGAATGGGCTCCGGCGGCCAGAAGTAGACGACCCAGGACTTGGTGTCGAGATACCACTCGCCCGGGCTGTCCAATTCCTCGAAGAGCCCCTCGACGAAGTAGCGGTCACCGATCCCGAACTCGTAGGTGGCCTCGCGCCCCAGCGTCAGCGTCTGGTCCTCAACGGCGACCGCCTGAATCGGCAGCCAGTTCCACCGCCAGTCGTACTGACAGAACACGCCGATGCGGCCGTCCGTGGGGCGTGCCCAGCGGCTCGGGTCAATGTCCTTCGGGTTGTAGGTGAACGCCCGCTTTGCGCCCTGCGGCGACGGCTCAACAACGTGCGCCCAGACGCCGCCATAGACATCCGCCGGGTCGACGTTCGGCGTCCGCGCCAGCGGCATCCGCTTCCCCTTGAAGAAGAGCTGCCGGAACGCCTTCCCTTGGAGCCCGAGGCGCTTCAGGTCGCACTGCATGACTCTGTCGCGGTACGGGGCGAACCCACTGACCGCGGGCCCGCCGCGGAGGACCGGGCGTTCGTCCTTGTGCGCCCGGAACTGGAGCGGCGCCTGTTCCGTGCCGGCGTCCTCAGCGCCGAAGGCCAGCGTCTCCGCGAGGTGGTAGGCGCCCCCGCGGACCCAGACGGCAACGCCGTTGGGCGCCTTGCCGGACCGGCGAAGGGCGCGCGCTTCGTCGCGGGCGCGCGTCAACGTCGCAAGGGGTGTGGCCGCGGAACGGCCGGCGGCTTGGTCATTGCCGGTCAGGGAGACGAACAACTCCGCTGGCTGAGGGGCAGCGAATACGGGGACGCAGGCGAGTGCCAACAACAGAGCCATCACTGAGAACCTCCCGGTAACGGAACACACACGCAACGCTCGGCGCACTGCGAGTGTTCCGAGCGACTGCTATAATAGCACAACGCTGATCGATGGATGGTGCGAACCGTCGGAGAGTGGGTGATCATCATGGCAAAACGAATGAAGCGCGCAACCATGTACAGAGCAGACCGTCCGCCGTTCTGCCAATGGGCGCCGGTCCTGCATGCCCTCCAGGTCAAGGACTTGGTGGCGATCGCCGAAGACGAGGCCGTCTCGGTGTTCCCAGCCGCTGCGGGGGAAGAACTCGAACCTGTGGAGCGCGAGGTTATCTATCGGCTGCTGGGATACGAAGCGCCGGACGACGACAAGCCACTGATCGCCAAGCGCCCCGGAGTAGTAGGAGGCAGGGCCGCCATTGCCGGAACCCGCATTCCCGTGTGGCAGATAGCCAACGCCACAAGGCATGGCGTCTCTCCTCGCGAGCTGAGAATGCAGTACGGCCTGAGTGACGCGCAGCTCGCTCAGGCGTTGGCCTATGCCGCTAACCACGAGGAGGAGATCGACCGCGACGTCTTCGAGAACCAGCGAGTCCTCGCACTGGCAGGAGCCATAGCGGCGTGAGATTTCTGGTTGACGAGGACGTCTCGCCCTGCCTCAAGTTCGTCCTCCAGGAGTGGGGCCACAGTGCGGATGCTGTCGGTCTTCGCGAGGACCTTGCCAGCGAAGCTGATGACGTGATCCTTGCGGCGGCGGAGTGCGAGCAGCGAGTGCTGGTGACGTTCAACGCTGACCACTTCGAAGCTCTACACCAGGAGTGTCGGGCCGCAGGTAGGAGCCACCCCGGCATTGTTGTCTGCGCCAGACAGGAGGGCTACCGTAGCTTCGACCGGCTGCTTCGGTGGATGCGGAACATGCTTGCGGCAGTGTCTCCCGAGGACTTTGCCAGCGATCTCCACTACCTTCACACCTTCACCTGATGGCAAGCGGCGCTGACCGGCAGAGCGTTTTGGGCCGCCGAAGCGCACCCGCCACCTCACGCCCCCTCCTTCATCGCCGCCATCATCACCGCCGGGCTGGGGCCGGCGTCGAGGTTGCTGATCAGCTCCGCGTTGCTGCGCATCCACTCATTGGTCTCGTCCAGGGTCTTGGTGACTGCGTCGATTCGGCCGGAGAGGAACTCGGGGTCACGGTTGAGGAGGGCTTCTTCTTTGAGCAGGGCGACTTGCTGCTCGATGCGTTGAAGTTCAGACTCGATGAACCGGAGCTGCCTGGTCGCTGACTTGAGTTGCTCGTAGCGCCGCTTGAGAATGTCGAGGGTCGCCTGCTTGGACTTGCCCACGCGCTCATCTGGATCCTCGGTCTTCAAATCCTCCTCCAACGCCTTGATCTGAGCAACGATCTCCTTGTGCGCCCCGCTGGACAGATAGCCGCGCAGGGTCTCCGCCGAGGCCAGCATCCGGAGGAAGATCCACAGGAGTTGACTCAGGCCGGTGAGGTGCAGTTCGGTCAGGTCGGCACCGTCGCGACCTGCCTGCGGCTGCACCTCGGTGCACTGCCTCTCCAGCAGTGCGTACCTTTGCCGGTTCCGGTCGGAAAGCTCGGCCAGCAGCGAGGTCTTCTTCTCCACCGCGGTCCGCTGCTCGCCGTACGCCTCAAGCCGACGGATGTGTGCCTGGAATCGCTCGCTGCTGCTCAGTGAGCAGAGATAGCCCAACTCAGCAGCGCCTCCGAGAAGCCAGATCGCCGCCCCCACGGGCGGGGCGGCCAGTAACGCAGCGCCGCCCAGCACGCCCACCCCCAAGACGCCCAGCTTATTCACCGGCACAGAGCCCAATCCGGGCAGTACCGGCTTTGCGTGGAATGCGGCTTTGACGTAGTCCCAGTAGGAGAGGTCTTGCGGCATGGTTGGCCTGGACTCGCTATCGGCTGCTACCTTCCCGCGGCGTGTCGTGCGGAGCGCGGTGCGGTAGTATACAGGACTTCGATTGACGCGTCGAGCGTCGCCTGCGGCCCCGAGGCCGCCTGCGCGGTTGAGGACCGGAACCAGCCGACCCGGGGTGCGATCCTACAGCACGCGCGCCGCGGGCGTTCCCCTGGTCAGCCGCTGGAACTCGCGGGTCACCCGGCGGAGCGCCTCTTCGAACTCCGGTCGGGTCTGCTGCACCAGGGCCGGCTCCGTAGGCAGTGGAACGTCGTTGATCTCAAGGCCGAGGGTGCCCGGGGAGGGGGTGAAGATCCACACCCGGTCGCCCAGGTAGACAGCCTCGGCAATGCTGTGGGTAACCATGAAAACAGTTGCTTCGCAGTCGCGCCACAGCTCGACGATGAGGTCCTGCATCTCATACCGAGTTGGCTCGTCCAAAGCGCTGAACGGCTCATCCATCAAGATGATCCCCGGTCTCAGTGCCAACGTTCGCGCAATGGCGACGCGCTGCTGCATGCCCCCACTAAGTTCGTGCGGGTACTTGTGCTCATTGCCTTCGAGATGGACGCGCCGGATCCACTCTCCGGCCACGTCGTCCATGTCGCGGCGCGACAGCCCCAATTCCTTGCTGTGCAACTCCAGCCCAAAGGTAACGTTGCGGAGCACGGTCCGGTTCGGGTAGGAGCTGTACTTCTGGAAGATCATCCCCCGGCCACGGCCGGGTCCGGTGATGGGCTCGCCCCGAACGAACATGTCACCGGTCGTCGGCGGCAGGTGCGTCTGGAAGCCGGCGATCAGGTTGAGCAAGGTCGACTTGCCGCACCCGCTCGGGCCCACGATGCACACGAACTCGCCCCGCCCCGGCACATCGTCGATGCGGAAGCTGACGTCGGTAAGGGCGACGAAGGCGTCGCGAGTTCCTTCCTCGAACGTCTTCGAGACGTTGCGAAACTCGACAATGGCGTCAGGGGAAGGCGGTCCCGGCGGCGCCGCGGCCGCACGTGCCGAAGCACCATCGGGAGAGACCGCCGGAGCACCTTCCCGGCGGCGTTCCTCGTCGCCCGCGTCAGATGTTGGGCCGCCTCGGTAGAACCAGCGAGGCCATCGTGTCATGGAGTCTATCTCACCGTGCGGTAGGGCAATAGCCAACGACCCACCAGCACCCACAGCTTGTCGAAGCCGTAGCCGATGAGCATGATCGTCAGCACGACCAAGTAGCAGTACTGCATCTCGCCGCGCCGCTCGGCCGTCCGGATGATGTTCCCCAGCCCTCGCTCTGCGGCGACGATCTCCGCGAGGATGATATAGGTCCAGCCGACGGCAAAGGACGCTCGTAGCGCGGTGAACAGCTCCGGCAGCGCCACCGGGACCAGTACCTTCGTCACTGCGGCCCAGCGACTGGCTCCTTGGGTGTAGGCGGTCTGCAGGTAGATGTCGTCCACGTTCTCGATGGCGAGCACCACCTGCGGCAGGAGCACCACAAAGGTGACCACCGCGAGGAAGAGGTACTTGTGCACCTCGGTAGACTCCGCCCGCAGGACCTGGCCCACCACCACTGCCCACGGCAGCATCAGCACGCTCAGGGCCGGCAGTGGCAGGTAGGTGCCCGCCACGGTCAGTGGGTTGAATGTCGCCTTGACCTTGGTGAAGGAGCCCATCAGGATCCCCAGCGGGACCGCCAAAGCAGCCGCCAGAAGGTAGCCGCCACATACCCGTCGCAGACTGAAGACGGCGCTTCGGCTCAGCTCCCGGTCGAACCACAGTGGCCGAACCGCCTCAAGCGTCTCCCTCGGGCTGGGGAGGATCACTGACGAGATGATCCGGCTCTCGACGTCCTTCTCAACAGCCCCCTTCGTCAACGGTTTCGCAGGCTGTCGCGGTCGCGTGACAAACCACCATCCGCCAAGTACCAGGAGCGGAGGGATCAGACCCAGCACCCAGGCGAGCGGCCGCGAGAGCGTCTCGCGAATTCGGAGGGTCGGTTGTTGCATGGTGTCGGGAACGCCCCTCTGCTACTGCGACTCCGGTGGGTAGATTGAGATCTCCACCCGCCGATTCTTGGCCTGGTTCGCCGGGTCGTTGGGGTCGGCGGGTTCGTCCCAGCCCTGACCTTTGGTGACGAACTTGGCCGCGGGGAAGTGGAACTTGTTGACCAGCGCTTCTTTCACCGCCTTGGCGCGCCGCGCCGACAGCTCCTTGACGGCCGCATCAGCAACTTGTCCGCGCATCGACGAATCGCAGTGGCCGGTGATGGCGATGGTCGCCGCGTCGAACTGGCCGGCCAGGCGGCCCGCCGTCTCCAGAGTGTCGTTGACAGTGGGGTCATACAGCTTGTCGCCCACTTTGTGCCAGATGTCGGCCGCATTCGGGTAGAAGTGGATGCGGATGGTGTGGGTCAGAATCTCCGGCCGCTCCGCCACCACCTTGTCGAAGTCTTGAGGCACGAAGGTCGATTGGTACTCGTCCTTCTGCTCCTTGAATGTGCCCGCCTGTTCGAGCTGCTTCAGGAAGCGGAAATCCATCACCTGGTCGAAGGGAATGGCCCGGTCGATCCGGCCGAGTTTCTTGTAGACAATGGAGATGGTCTTCCACGTGCGCTCGAAGTTGGTCGGGTTGTTCTGGTTCAGGAAGAACTGCTTGTTCTCGGCGAAGTTGGTGGTGTGGGCGTCGTTCTTCATGTCGCGCACCTCCCCCACCTCAAAGCCGTAGCCCGCTGCCATCCACTTGAACGCGGGCTCGGGGTCCTGCTTCACCTGCTGCATGCCCAGGAAGATGCCCTCCACCAGTCCCTTGACGATGGCGGGGTGATCCTTGGCGAAGTCGGCCCGCACCGCCCACACGTCAGCGATGAGCTTGTTGGCATCGGCCGTCGTGGAGAGGATGCGTGTGCCCTTCACCTTTTCCGGGATCGTGTAGATGTCGGGCGCCCACGAGACGCAACCATCGATCTGGGGATCGCTCACGAACGCCCGGGCGGCGCCGAACGCTGTGTCGACGGGCTGGGAATTGATGTCACGCTTCTGCAGCCCGGCGTCGATGAGTAGCCGATACAGGTAGTACTCGGAGGGGCTGTGCTGCGCGAAGGCGATGGTCTTCCCCTGCAGGTCCTTCACACTCTTGATGTTGTCGCGCACCACGATCCCGTCGCCGCCGTTGCTCCAGTCGATCTGCTGGCAGATGCGCGGCGCGACGCGGGAGTCCTTCATGAGCTCTTCGGCAAACAGCACCATCATGTCCAGCGTGCCCCACAGAACGTGGCTCTCGCCGCTGGCGTAGTGGTTGCGGGCCTCTACCGGGTCGTCGATCAAGTCCAGCTTCACTTTGAACCCGAACTTCTTGTAGAAGATGCTCTCCTCGTTGGGCTTGAATCCGTGATTCGCGGCCACGATGGGCAGCCAGCCGATCCAGACGTTGATGGGGAACCGGACGATCTTCTGCTGATCGTCCCACTTGTACGCGCTGACGCCCTTGACCGGCGGCAGCTTCTGCTCCGGCACGTACTTGTACTCGTTCACTGTGGTGATGCCAGGACTGTTGTCAACCTCAACCGCACCGCCGCCGAGATCCTCTTTGGTAATGGTGCCGTCGGGCCCCGCCTGCTGGGGAAAAACCTTTCCGCGCAGCATCCATCCTGCGCCAACGACACATCCTGCGATCACAAGGAACACGACGAACTTCCCTGCTTTGGTCAGACCTGGTTGCTCGCTCGTAGCCACTGAGGCACCTCCGATTTGGGATTGCAGACTCCGGGTTGCGGATTGGCAGGCGGCCCCACCGACCGAGAGTATAGCAGATCCCGGCTGGCCTTTCGAGTCGCGGACAGCCGTTCCCAGTCTGCCGGTGACGGTCTCGCGTGGGCGTCGGTCGCCAGACCGCGACAACGCCCGCCGACGCGCTGAGGGTTCGGCACATGCATACATTCCGCAAGGGAACGTCAACTCGGCGTGGAACTACCGAGCGCACCAACCCAGACTACGAGGTACGGCTGACATGAGCAGACTTGGCATCGGCATGATCGGCGGCGGCGCCATCAGCAACGCGCACTTGGCTGCCGTCGCTGCGAGCGACAAGGCGGAGTTGGTCTGCGTGGCAGACCTCAACGCGAGCACGGCGGAAGAAAAGGCCGAGAAGTTCGGCGCGAAGTCCTTCGCGACCGACTACCGCGAGCTTCTCGCCAGAGAGGATGTCGACGCTGTGATCATCGGCATTCCCGCCGGCCTCCATGCGGAGGCGGCGCTGGCGGCGTTCCAGACCGGCAAACACGTCCTGGTCGAGAAGCCCATGGCGCGCACGCTGGCGGAGTGCGACGCCATGATCGGCGCCGCGGAGCAAGCCGGCAAGGTGCTGCAGGTCGCCATGGTGCGCCGCTTCGATGCCGACTGGGGGAAGGTGCGCGAGTTGGTGCAGGCAGGGAAGGTGGGACGGCCTTGCCTGTGGCGGCGAATGGCGCAGGGGTCGGCGCCGCAGCCGCCACATGGCGCTTGGTATTCCGACGCGAGCCTCAGCGACGGTCCACTCGCGGAGAGCGGCGCCCACGACTTCGACTTCGTCCGGTATACCTTTGGCGACGTTCGCGCGGTCACCGCCACCAATTGGCAGATGGGCCGGGTGGGCAGCGTGCTGGACACCGGCATTGTCACCCTCGACTTCGAAAGCGGCGACAGGATGCTCTGCGTGTGGTCATGGGGACTTCCGCCCAAGTGCGGGGGCGGGACCCTCTCCGGGATGGATGTACTCGGCCCCGACGGCGCCCTCCAGCAGTCGCGGCACCGGGACGATGGCAGGTATGAGTGCGTCGTCAACGGCCCGGACGGCGCCCAGGAGGTCTTCGACTTCGACAATCCGCGGGCCGGGGACTACTGGTTCTCCGGCCAGTTCGACAACTTCGTCGAGTCGGTCCATGGCCGGCAGACTCCGCGCGCGACGGGACTCGACGGCCGCAAGGCACAGGAGATCGCACTGGCGGCCTTCGAGAGCTCCCGGACAGGGAGGCGGGTCGAGTTGCCACTGTGACGGCCGACCGGCTGATGCCTTAGCCGGTATTGGTCGTCTGGCCGCGTCCTTCGGTCCGCTCCAGCGCTTCCTTGACCACCGCTCGCACGCCGAGGTCTTCGTCTTCCTCCAGGATCTCCTCATAGACGGCTTTCGCGGCTTCGGCTGCCGGCCCGGGGGCGCCGCCGTCGCCGACTTGCTCCAGCAGCTTCAGATTCGGCCGGGCGCCCTCCGCGCCGCGGGACAAGGCCTGCAGCGCCTGCCAGACGGCGAGGAAGTACCCGAGGGTGCACAGCACGCAGGCGGGGACGAGTACCCAACGCGACCAGTGCAGCCAGCGGAAGGCCAACACCCACATAAGTGCCGGGACGGCGAGGAACCCCAGGAGGATGACTGCTGCCACTCCGCCCCACAGGACGAGTTTGTTGCCTCCAGGTTGATCGCTGCGCATTGCTCTTCCTTCCGGTGGATCGCTGGTTGCTTCCGTGCCAACACGGGTCACCGCAACGCAACCGAGCGTTGTGCGCGCACCGCCCGCTCGGCACCATAGCCGAGACTCAGCATCTGCCTGCCTACCACGCCGTTGATCGGTGAGGGTTCCCCTGTCCGGAGACAACCGATGAAGTGCCGGAGCTGCTCGAAGGAACCGGGATAGGGCTCGCTGGGGTGGTCAACTGGTGGCGCCTGCCAGTCGAGCCGGTCGCCGTCGTGAGCTTGCAGAACGAGTCGCCCCTGGCCGAGCATGATCTCGAGGACCGCCCGGTCGCCGGCGACCCCGAGCTCCAGGCGCTCCGCGTCGCGCGGGCAGAGCAGGCTGTAGCCGACGTGCCCAAGCGCCCCGCTGTCGTACTCGATGTTCAGCCACCCATGGTCCCAGGCACCCGATCGGAGGGCCTGCCCGGCGACCCCGGAGACGCGCTCGGGAACGCCGCCCGACAGCGCGGTCAGCATGTCGAAGTAGTGGCAGAGGAACTCCACGAAGACGCCACCATTCTCGACCCAGCGTTCCGGCTGTCTTCGAGGACTGTCTCGCTTGTCCCGAAAGATGCTGCACCACACCTGAGTGACCTGCCCCAGGCGCCCTTCTGCCACCCACTTCTTCGCCTGGCAGAGCACGGGAGCGTGACGGAACTCGAGCCCGACTTGCAGGAACGCCAGCGACTGGCGTTCGGCTTCGAGCAACCGGTCACACTCGTCCAGCGTCAGAGCGAGGGGCTTCTCGCAGAGAACCGGCAACCCGCAGTCCAGCGCGGAAGCGGCGATCTCGCAGTGGCTCTCCGGCGCGGTCGCCACAATGACGCCGTCCAAGTCGGAGCGCTTGAGCAGTTCGCGCCAGTCGGGCAGCACGGCGGTGTTTGGGCCGAGCCATTCTGCGGCCGCCGCGCGATTGGCATCCGTCCGCGTGCTGACCGCCACCAACTGCACGTCGTCCATCAGGGCCAGGTTCGGCAGGTACGCGCGCCTCGCCCACTTCCCCAGCCCGAGCAGCCCCAATCTGCAATGCTGGTTCATGGGGTCCTCACGCCAATCCCAGTTCGTCGGCGATGCCCTTCAGGGCGTCGACGACAGTCTGGAGGTGTTCGTCCAGCGACACGCCAAGCTCCGCAGCGCCGCGCACGATGTCGTCTCGGCTCACGGCAGCGGCGAAGGACTTCTGCTTCATCTTCTTCTTCACGGAGCTGACCTCGACGTCCATGACGCTCTTGCTCGGCCGCACCAGCGCCACCGCGACGATGAACCCCACCAGTTCGTCCACGGCGAAGAGGGTCTTCGACATCGCGTCGTTCCGGGGCAGGTTCAGGTACTCGGCGTGCGCGCGGACGGAGTACACCACCTCCGCGGGGTAGCCACGCTCTTCCAGAATGCGGGCGCCCACCTCGGGGTGGTGCTCGGGGTCGGGGTTCTGCTCGTAGTCGAAGTCGTGGATCAGCCCGGCCACGCCCCACGCTTCCTCGTCGCCGCCAAGCTTGCGCGCGTAGGCACGCATGGCGGCTTCCACACCGTAGGCGTGCTTGAGGAGGCTGTCGGTCTTCGTGTGCTCTCTGAGCAGAGCGAGGGTGTCTTCGCGCGTCATAAAGGCGCTCCTCTCCTGCGGAAATGCGTCGTCAGTCCGAGCCGCGACCGTGAGGGAGCGCGTGAGCCGTCGGCGTCGTGGACCACATCAGCGTGTCACGCGCTCCCTCCCGGTCGCTCTCCTGGTTGGTGGCAGACGACCGGTCTACGCCTGCCTTCCCGGAGGCGGGGCGTTGCTGTCAGTCTGACGCAGCGCCTTCCACGATCGCCCGGCCGGCCAGTTGGCAGACCGCGGCCTTGTAGTCCTTGTTCCGTTGCGCAACGGGGATCAGGTCGAGGATGAAGCAGCCGGGGACGCTCAGCACCTTCTCGAGGGAGACCATGCACGAGGCGGTCCCGCCGCCGCTGCCGCCGGCGGCGGCAATGCCCACCGCGCGCAGACCGTTCAGGAACGCGCCGCCGCCGGTGCCCATGGCGACACGCCGCATCCGGTCGGTGAAGACTTTGGCTTTCTCCGACAAGTCGCCGAAGTAAACGGGCGTCGCGAACACCAGCCCGTCGGCGCCCCGCACCTTGCCGACGAGCTCCGCGAGGTCGTCGTCGATCACGCAGCTCCCTTTTGTTCGGCAGTCGCCCCAGCCGGTCTCGTCACACTGCCGACAGCACTCGAGCTTGTAGTCTCGCAGCGCGAGAAGCTCTGTCTCAGCGCCGGCTTCGCAAGCACCCTCCAGGGCTGCTTTGGCCATGTTGGCGGTAAGACCATTGGGGCGCGAACTGGACTCGATGGCGAGGATCTTCATGGTGGGTCACCTCTCTGTGGGTGTGAGTTGCGGCAGTCGGGCCGCAGGCCCGGCCGCTGGTCGGAGCACTGGCATTGACCGATTGCCGACCGAGCGACTGCGCCCCGGGACGACTATTTCGCGCTGGCTGCCCGTTCCCCTTCATGGTCTGTTCACGCGCAGGGGCTTGCCGACCTCGCCGATAGCACGGACAATACGGAGAGTCGCCTTGTAACCAAGGACAGCATGACCAGCAAGCGAAGCAAGCACATGCTCTGGCTGATCTACCTGTGGTTCCTCTCCTCGACTGCCTGCCAGGCCGCGAGTGAGCCGGCGGGTGACTCACTCACAGCCTACACTGTGACGACTGCCACGGGCCTCACACTGAGGCTGCCGGGCTACCGTGGCGGACCGGTCTACTACCGCGACCGCGCCGGCACGTGGGTTCAGGCGCAGACACGCGGGGACTCCCCAAGCACCACGCAGCTCACCCTCGCCGCCGCCGACCTGGCAAGCGGGGCAACCACCCTCGTACTGAACAAGCCGGAGTGGGTTCAGTTGGATGACGCGGAGGCGCCGCGCGTCGTGCGGGTCCAATGCGCGGGCAGTCCGGTGGCGCTCCAGAATGGTGCCGCGGAAGTACCGGCCCTCTCGCCCGGGCAAGTAATCGAGGTGCAAGTCGAGGACCGACTCAACCGGATCTCGCTTGCCGGTACTGCTGCCACGCTGAATGGCATGCCACGCCCTGCCGGCCCCGGGCTGACCCTCCAGCGAGACGAAGGCAACCCGCAGCGCGCGGTGCTCCGCTACGTCGTCCCTGCTGACCTCGACTTCGGCCGCCAAGAGCTGACGTTCCGCGTCCGGGACGAAGCTCCCGTCAGTCCTCCAGCCGAGATCGCCCTCTCCTATCGCCAGTTCGGCGTGGAGACCGACGGAGACGGGGGACAGGTCGTCTTCCACACCCCGGCGGCGAGTTTCACTTGCGCAGGAACGATGCGCGGAATCTTCGCTTGCGACGCAATCGGCGCGCCCGCAGTCCGGCTGGCCCTCCAGGGACGGGGCAACTTCCAGCACCCCGCGAAGCTGCTCGCTCCGCCCAAAGTGCTCGTGGACCAGCCCGACCGCAAGGTGGTAAGCCTGAAGCCCTCGCTCGTCTTCGACGATTCCGGCGAGCCGGTGCAGCAGTTCGAGTTGGAGTTGATCTGCGAGATCCGCACCGCTTGGCCCGGTCTGCTCGTGACGACGAGGCTGACCGCCCTGGAGGACCTGCCCAAGAGCTACCTCTTCTGGTCGGGCTTCATGTCTGGCGATTACTATGAGGGTTCGGATGGAAGCCGCGGCCAGTGGCATCCGCGGTACGGCGACATCAAGCCGCAAGGTTGGATCTACCTGTCACCGACAGCGCCAGACAGACCCGGGGCGGGCGTGGTCTCTGACGGCGAGCTGAGCGAGTACCTCGGTCAGAGCCTACTTGTCTTCACCAAGCCACAGAGCCGCAACAACCCCAGGAAGGGAGACGCCACGCAGGTGAGTTGGTGTTACTTCCCGGCCGCCAGCCGGGACGCTGTGTCCGCCCAAGCAACCGCAGTCGAAATGCCCAGAGGAGACAACGAATGAAGATCGGCTTCCGTACGGCAGGCTTTCGAGAATGGTCACTTCCCGACGCCCTCAGCGCAATCAAACGGCTTGGCTACGACGGTGTCGAGTTGTGCCTGGAAAACCACGACCTCCGCCCAGACGTGATTGCGCCCGCCCGCGCCAAGGAAGTGGTCGCATTGCTCGCCGACTTGGAGCTGGAATTGGCGTCCGTCAGCTACCACGCAGACGGTGAGGCACTGGAGACGCGCGTGCCCAACACACTGCGTGCCATCGAGCTGGCCAGCGAGTTTGGGGGCAGCATCCTGGTTCTCAACTCGCGCAAAGCCGAACTGGACCGACGGGACGAGCAGTGGCAGTGTCAGTTGGACCGGTTCCGGAAGCTCTGCGACAAGGCAGCCGAGTTCGAGGTCGACCTGGCCGTCGAGCCGGAACCCGGGCTGCTGGTCGACAACATGACCGACTTCGCCCGGCTCAAGCGAGAGCTGCGGAGTTGCCGGTTGATGCTCAACCTCGACATTGGGCACTGCCATATCACCGACGACCTCGTGCCCTGCATCCACACCTTCGCTGCCGATATCGTCCATACCCACTTCGAGGACCTGCCCGGCAAGGAACACAAACACCTGGTGCCCGGCGAGGGCGACATGGACCTTGCTGCCGTGGTCGAGGCGTTTCGCGAAGTGCGCTACGACGGCTACGTGACCATCGACTTGTTCAACATCACCGAGGCTCCCGAGGAGCACGCGCGGCGGGCGCTCGAGGCCACCAAGGCGCTGCTGGGAGACTGATCCCTCACGACCGGCGCCGGAGCCGGCTGCTCGGGAAGTGGGGACCGCCCATGACAGTGTTCACCTGCGACGCCAAGACGGACGTCTTCGCGCGCGACACACCCTTGCCGTACGCCATTCCCCTCGACGCGCCGTTCACCGTCGAAGTCGCCGACTGCTTCGGCCGCTTCCCGGAGCGCGACCTCTCGCCGTGGACCGGTGGCGCCAACCCGGTCACTGGCCCCGTTCGCGTTGCCGGCGCACAGCCGGGAGACACGATCGCCGTCGAGATTCGCACTCTGGATCCCCTCGGCGAGGGGTTCTTCGGCAATGCCGACGCGCGTGTGCCCGTTCCCATTGACGCCGCCCGAGGAGTCGCCGTTTTCCCCGGCGGGATCGCCCTGCCGCTCTCGCCGCATGTAGGGACCATTGGCGTGGCACCGGCGGAAGCACCGGTCAGCACCCACGATGCTGGTGACCACGGCGGCAACATGGACTGCAAGCTGCTGGGGCCCGGCTGCCGCGTGTGCTTTGCGGTGCAGGTCCCCGGCGCCGGGCTTGGCCTCGGCGACGTGCACGCGGTGATGGGAGACGGCGAGGTTGGCGGGCAGGGCGTGGAGGTCGCCGCAGTGGCGACGCTCTTGATTCGCAAGGTGGAAGGACTCTCAGTGCCACGACCATGCGGCCTCCAACACGACCGGCTGTTTGTGGTCGGCTGGGGCGACTCGATGGCCGACGCCGCCGACATGGCCGAAGCGGACATGCTGTCTGTTGTGGGACCCTTGCTCGGAATGACACCGCCGACTGCGCACAAGCTCCTTGGCATGGCTGCGGACTTGCGGGTGTGCTGGCGCGGAGGAAACACGCCTTGCACGCGCCTGGAGTTGCCGTTGGCGTCCCTGCCCACACCCGCCGCGGAGACGGTACGCCGGAAGCTCGGCGCGAGTGTTGGGAGCTGACCCATGAACCACCGCAGGCTGCGGATCGCGTTCCTTCTGTTGCCGTGGCACTTCAGCGCGGGCGCTGCCGGGGCGGAATCGGTCGTCATTGCTCTCCGGCCGAGCATGCCGGCGATTGAGAAGCCCGGCGTCACGCCGCTGAACTGGGCAAGAACGGCTGTCCCCGACGCCGACCGAACGGACCCAGGGCTGAAGCTCACCTTGCAGACCCCGTTCCGCTGGGTCGTCTCGCCGGGAGACGCATTCCCCGTGACCGTTTCCAGCGACCGCAAGGACGACAGCGACAAGTCGGTGCTCACCGTCTGGGACTGGACCGGCAACGCCGTCGTGCAACGCCAGTTCGCGTTGCCCGTCGCCAAAGCCATCGAGTTCACGGTGGCAGACCGCGGCACCTACCTGCTGACGCTGGATCGGTACGCCGGCACGAAGCACCTCAGCCGCCTCGTTCGCAGCTTCAGCGTGTGCCCGCCAAACCAGGGCCGTCGGAAGCTCTGGGACCTGAACCGGTTCTTCGTCGGCGCGTGCAGCTTTCCGGATCGGCAGAACTGGGGCTCGGAGTATGGCAAGGGACACCCGGAAGGTCTGACGCCGCGCGAATCGGCCGAGCTTGAAGCAGAACTGTCGAGCCGACTGGGTATCCAGACTGTCCGGCTGAACAGCGGACCGGGCGACAGCAACGAGTGGGCCTTCGAGCTGTACGCCGCCAAGGGCATTCGCCCCTACATTCAGTTGTGGCTGCCCAATGTCGACGTGTTGCCCACGTACCAGAACGTCACCGACCCCAAGTGGCGATACCCGCGGCCCGAGGCGCCTTCGCGGACACATGACGCGGACGTCGCCAAGCGATACGGGAAGCGGGCGCTGTTCTTCGAGATCAACAATGAGCCCGACAATGAGGACTTCTGGCGCGGCACGCCCGAGGAGTTCATCGACCTGCATCGGTGGGCCGTCGAAGAGATCCGGCGCGAGGCGCCCGGCGCAATCCTCGCCAACGGCGGCTACTGCTTGATCAAACCGGAGTGGTTCGCGAAGTACGTGGAGGCGTTCAGAGGCACCACGGACTGGATCGCCTATCACACCCACGGCGCACTTCCCGCGTGCATCGAGGGGTTCCAGGCAATCCGGCAGGCGCACGAGGAAGCGGGTTACCAGCACCCGGTCTTTGTCAACACCGAGATGGGGCACGCCGCCTGGCGGCTCGACATGGAGCGCGTGCAGGCCTACGTGACACTCCAGAAGATCCTCTACTTCTGGGCGCACGACAACCGCGGCGTGTTGCTCTACAACAGCCGCAACATCGGCGGCGTCCGTCAGGGCGAGGGCGAAGCAGACTGGGGCTACCTCGACCACTTCTTCTGTCCGCGGTTCACCTACGGCGCCGTCGCGGCGCTGCTCGACTGGTTCGCCGGGACACGGTTCGAGTCGGTACTGCGGGAGGAACGGCAACTGCACGCCTACTGCTTCTCCGCCGAAGGCCGCCGACTGGTGACGGTCTTCGACCCAACCGCCAAGGGCCCGGCTCAGGAGATCACCGTCCGAAGCGACGCCCGCACGGCGCTGTCTCTGGATCCCATGGGTAATGCCACCCCGCTGGCCGACGCTCGCCGTGTTCGGCTCAAGGCTTCGGCTTACCCCGCCCTTGTCGTGCTGGAAGGAGCCTCCGGGGCGGCACTCGAATAGGGAATCCCACCCGCGCTCCGCGGCACTCAGCACGCTCAGGAGGAGCACCATGCCCTACTTCCCCAACACAGACGGCGCCTTCAACGACTTCAAGAACTGGCTTTCGCTCCTCAAGGAACGCGGTGGCGAAGCATCTTCGTACGAAGAGCGCGTCCAGACACTGCTTGTCTCCCTGCGCGACCAACTGGTTACCGAGGTGGAGCAGGCGCCGGTCATGGAAGACGAGCCCAGCGACCTGGAGACTATCCGGGCGCTTCGGCCGCGAGGACCGCGCCGGCTGGTTGCCTCACTCGACTCGGAGACGCTCCTCGACAAGCTGCTGGGCGCCTGGCTTGGCCGCGCCGCCGGCTGCATCCTGGGCATCCCCTGCGAAGGCATGTCGAAGCCGGCCATCCGCAACGCCGCCAAAGGCATGGGAATGCGCTACCCGCTGAGCGACTACTGGCTGCTGGACCCCAAGTTCGCCGGCGCAGACGCAAAGCACTACGGCGTGACGCCTCGCCAGAACTTCCTCAAGGGGAAGCTGAAGTACGTCGGCACCGACGACGACCTCGCCTACACGCTACTCGGTCTGCTGATCTTGGAGGACCACGGAGTCGAGTTCACCACCGGGAATGTGGGCGAAGCCTGGCTCAAGTACTTGCCCATGGCGTGCACTGCAGAGGCGGTCGCCTTGAGCACCCTCCGGGCGGGCGTCAGCGCGGCGGAGTGCGGCGCCAAGGACAACCCGTTCGTGGACTGGATCGGCGCCGACATCCGCAGCGACCCCTGGGGCTACGCGGCGCCCGGCTGCCCCGAGAAGGCCGCGGAGTTCGCCTACCGCGATGCCAGCATTAGCCACCGCGCCACCGGGATTCACGGGGAGATGTTCTTCAGCGCCGCCATTGCGGCCGCGTTCGTGGTGGACGACCCGGTCGAAGCGCTCGAGATCGGCCTGACCGAGATCCCCAAGAACTGCCGCACCACCGCCGCCGTCAAGGAAGCCCTCCGCTGGTGCAAGCGCGACGGCGACTGGGACAAGACGACCGGCCGCATCCTTGCCAAATACGAGGGCATGAGCATGGCCCACACGCTGAACAACGCCGCCCTGACCGTCGCCG
>PEVN01000469.1:0-13129 GCA_002779825.1 Armatimonadetes bacterium CG06_land_8_20_14_3_00_66_21
GCCGCCCATCTGAATGCGCGATAGCACTTTGAATTCGTCACCCGCGGCAAGCACGGTCACCTCGCCGGCTTCATCCATCACGTAGACCTTGCCGTCGGCGCCCAACGGCGACGCGCGGAACACCCCCCGCCCGCCGCCGCGCTGGCCGTCCTGGTCAAGCTCGCCCTGCCAGAGCTGCTCGCCGGTCTTCGGATCGAGGCACGACAGGACGCGCTTCCCGTCGGCGAGCACGTACAGCCGTCCCTGATAGAGAAGGGGCACGCACACATCCGGCGTGAAGGGGTCATAGGTCCACGCCAACTCGTCCCCCGCGACTGTGCCGGTGCGGCCCGCCGGGATGGCGAACAGCGCGTTGCCGCCGCGAGGCCTGACGCCATAGACCAGCCCGTCGCCGGGGACGGGCGACGTGACCAACCGCCACATGGCCGCCCCGTTGAGGTTGTAGTCGAGGCGCCAGAGCTCGCGCCCTGTCGCCGGGTCGTGACCGGTGACGCAGTCGCCGCCGGCGACAATGATCTCCGTTCGGCCGTCGTGCTGGAACAGGACGGGGGTCGAGTAGGCGTCCTGGTTTTCGTCCACACCGGCGGGCTTGCGCACGTGCTTCCACACGTCCTTGCCAGTGTCGGCGTCGAGCGCCAACAGGAACGAGTCGGTGGGCCACTCCCCCTGGCCCGACCATTCGTAGGGCTGTTCCCGGCGAAGCACCTGCACGTACAGCTTGCCGTCGTACAGCAGCGGGCTGGAGCCGTACCCCCACTTCACGCTGAAGCGACCGAAGTCCGTCTCCAGACCGCGCGCCCAGACCTCCTTGCCCTCCATGTCGAACGCCGCCAGATTGCCCGTGCCGAACAGGAAGTAGGCGCGCTTGCCGTCGGTTACCGGAGACGGGCACGCCATGGAGTTGTTGGGTGCGCGCCGCACCACCTCGGCCACGGTCTTCTGCCACAGCACCTTCCCGTTGCCGACGCTGAGGCACAGGGCGTGGAGCGCGGTGCCGTCCCGGTCGGCCGAGCTGACAAACACCCGGTCCCCCCACACAACGGGCGTCGCCTCGCCAGGCCCGGGCAGTTCCGTCGCCCACGCGACGTTCTCAGTCTCGCTCCACGCGGCGGGCAGGTTGGTCTCCTCGGAAGAGCCGTCGTAGCTCGGCCCGCGCCAGTTGGGCCAGTTGCCGGCAAAGGCGAGGGAACAGGTCAGGGCCAACAGCAGGGAAAGCGTTCTTGAGTGCACGATGGGATTTGTCCTCCTGGGGGGTCGGGTGCCATGGGTGGTGCGGTTCTTCGCTGGTCGAGCCACTTCGGCCGGTTGCGGCCGCTGGACCGGGCGATTGGCTTGGGCAGCTCGGGTGTGTTCTACTCCTACAGAGGATTCACCGCGCGACTAACAGAGCCTGCACTGGCGCGGTTCCACGCGCCTCCTCCGCCAGCTTCCGATGGAACCGGCGCAGCACGCTCCACAGCCAGCCTCCGGCCGCCGCGAACGCCACCACTGAGAGCCAGAACTCCGCGCTCCCCACTGTCGCGCCGACGCCCTCTTTTATGCCGTGCACGCAGACGCCGACCGGGCTCAGGAAGAGGACGATTCTGCCCAGGAAGCCCCACAACTCCTGCGGCTCCATGCCCATCAGGAGGGTGCCGCCTGCCAACGGGATTGCCGTCCAGACGAACAGGATGACAGCCTGCAGTTGGGCGCCGTTCTCGGGGGCGAAGAACCTGAGCGTTTGGACCAGACCCGTGTAGATGACGGCGCAGAGCACGAACGGCAGCAGGAACAGGGCCACAGTGGCCGGCCCAGGCAGGCCCGGCAGTGCAGCAGACCGGGAGACCGTGACGGCGAGCGCCATCGCAGCGAACGCCCCCGCAAGCACAAGCGTGAGCAGCAGCGCCATGGTGCGCTCATCCAAGAACGCTGCAGCTCCGGAGACACCGACTCCCCGGCGTCGCAGCGCGACCCGATGCGGATACAGACCGGGCGAGGCGACATTGGCGACCAGCAGCATGACGGCGTGCGCGAGCAACGCGCAGAGCGCCAGCGGGGTCAGGTAGTCGAGTCGCGGGCCGCGCATGGCCGGCAGCGCGTCCCAGAGCACGCCCGCCATCAGGGCAAACGTCACGAGGGAGGCAGTTAGCAACTGCGCCTTGGACCACACTGGCTGCGAGTCGCTGCCGATCCGGCGCGCCGTCCCGGCCCAGAAGAACAGGAAGAGCAGCAGGTTCAGCACCAAGGTGGTCAGGACGCCGCTGAACTCGAAGCCGAAGAGCGCGACTCGGTACTGAGACACGTCGCCCTGCGCCACGGCGTACAGCGAGTGGAACGGCAACAGGCACGTCAGCACGTTGGCACCCCGCCCCAGCAGAGCGCTGCCCCAGGGACCGCGGATCGTCGCCATGAAGAACCCGGGTCCCATCCACAGAAGCATGATGACCAGCACGACTGGGGAGGTCTTGCCGCGGGAGGACGTCTCGCGCCGGAAAGACGACATCAGCGTCGACAGCGAGCTGAAGAACAACCCGGACGCCGCCAGCACCAGGTAGGCGGCGACGAAGCCCGAGAGCGACACGCCGCCGGACAGCACGCACAGCATGGTGAAGGGCATTCCGACAACGGCCAGCAGGTAGTGGACCAGGGGTACGCCGAGGATCTTGCCTAGCGCCAGGACATACGGGCTCATGCCGGTGATCCGCTGGAACTCCAGCGTATTCGACTGACGCTCCTGAGCGACGGACTCCCCGCAGGCGTGTGAGCCGACGACGAGCAGCAGCACGAAGTTGGCGCCGACGATCTGGAAGAACACGCTCCGGAAGCACGTCTCGAGGGAGCGGTAGGCGCCGTAGTATTGCCAGGCCACGAGGTTGAAGACCACGCACGCCAGGCAGAGGACGAGGAAGAGGGTGTAGTAGCTGGTCGCCTTCCCCTTGCGGGTGTGCACGCGCACGTACCGGACCAGCTCCGGGTTCTCCGACAGGTAGTGCATCACGACACCTCGTAGGCGCCGACCTTGAGGAAGATGTCCTCGAGGTTCTCGCGCTTCTCGTAGAAGGACTTCACGCGGACGCCTGCGCGCACGACCTCGCCGTGCAGGTCAGCGATGTCGTCGTCCGTGCCGTCAAACTCAATTGCCACGGCGCCGTTCTTCACCATGTGCGAGCGCACGCGGGGGTGTCGGTTCAGCAGGGCGTCAAGTTGCTGGGCGCCGCTCACGACCTCGACGTGGAGCGTGGTAGCGCCCTTGAGCTTCGCCAACAGGTCCTCGATCCTGCCGCCGACCACCAGCCGGCCCTTCTCCAGGATGCCGACCGAGGTGCAGAAGTCGGACAGCTCCGTGAGGATGTGGGAGGAGATGAGGATGGTCTTCTCAAGTTGGACCAACTCCTTCAGCAACTCCCGGAACTCGATGCGCGCCAGCGGGTCCAGCCCCGAGGCGGGTTCATCGAGCAGCAGCACGTCGGGTTCGTGGATCAGCGTCTTGGCGAGGCACAGCCGTTGCTTCATTCCGCGAGACAGCCCTTCGACCATCTCCTCTTCCTTGACCTGAAGATCCACCAACTCGATGACGTCGTGCGCCCGTTTCCGCCGCTGCGCCTTGGGCACGCCGTAAGCAGTGGCGAAGTAATCGAGGTACTCCCAGACCTTCAGCTCGTTGTAAACGCCGAAGTCGTCAGGCATGAAGCCGATCCGTCGGCGGACCGCCGTCAGTTCCTCCTCCGCATCGTGCCCAAGCACGCGAATCAGCCCGTCGGTCGGTTCCAGCAGCGTCGCCAGCATCCGGAGCGTCGTCGTCTTCCCGGCGCCGTTGGGGCCGATGAGCCCGTAGCACTCACCGCGCGGGATCGACAAGCACAGGTCATCCACGGCCACCAGCTTGCCGTAGACCTTGCGGAGGTTGGTCGTCTGAACGGCCACCTCCTGCGAAGCCGCAATGCTCAGTCCGTCTTCACCCATCGGCACTCCCCCTCGGCCAACGCCTTCATCGCTTGGCGCGTGGCGGGCTGGTAGTTGTTGTAGTCGACGCACTCCAGGCTTACTCCGGCGGCGCCGCCGGCCCACGCCAGGCGCATGAGCTTGGCGGCGATCTGGTCCTGGCCGAGACCGGTTGCCTTCTGGTACGACGGCATTCCGTAGCCGCTGTAGTCGTACGCGCGCACCGGGGAAAGCACCCGGCAGCGACCGGCGACGACCTGTTGCACCTGACTGCACAGCGCCTGCGTGCTGTTCCACGGGTCCTTGCCGTCCCACCGGACGTAGTTGATGACAAGGGCGTCGAGCAGCCCGTCTGCCACCCACTGCTGCCAATCGGCGGCGACGACGCGCAGGTTCTGGTCGCCGCTCGGCGCGAGGTCGGGAATGCCGACCCACAGCTCGATCTTGCGTCCGGAGGCGTCGAAGCGCTGCCGCACGGCGCGCAGGAACCGCGTAACGTACGTCGCAACGTGCCGACACCATTCCGGGTCGGTCGGGTCCAGCGGCGGCGCGACGCCATGCTGCCGCTTGTACTCGGCGACCACCGGGTCCACGTACTCGGATGCGGGGCTCCAGCCACCGTTGCGGAAGAAGTCGACGAAGAGCACCTCCGCGCCGCGGTCAATCAACTCATCCACCAGCGCCAGCTTGTGGGCCAGCACCTCGTCGAACGCCAAGCTGCCGCGCCCCCACCACGGCTGGCCGTCCGCCGACCGTCCCCAGAACTGCGGATGCTCCAGGTTCCAGCCGCCGATGGTCCAGCCCTGCCAGTGTGTCTCCTCAAACGGCCAGTGCACGCCGGGCCGCAGGCCGCGCTGGCGGCAGAGGTCCATGGCGGTGCGCAGAATGTCCGGCTCGGCGGCCCCGTACCGGACCCAGCCCAACACCGGCCGGTTGTCGGGGACGCGGCGCTTATCGATCACGCCCTCGTTGTGGTGCGACTCAAGCTGGCTCCGGTAGCGCATGTTCGCGCCTGCGCAGTTGCGCCACAGGACAGTCGTCGCGCCGACCTCCTGAACGTGATCCAGGATCTTGGCGACGCCCTCGGCCGTTTCCGTGTCGAAGAGCTGTGCACCGTCCCGCGCTATGCCTGCGAAGTCGAAGTGGTCCACCCAGGCGGCGACCTCGAAGCGATCCGCGCCGCGCGCGGCGGAGCCGGCGCAGCCGACGACAAGCGCCGCGCTGAGTGCAGCCCACCGCCCCCGTAGACCGGTCCGACGGGTCCGACCGATCGGACAGAAGGCCGCCGACAGCCCACAGCGCCCGGTCATCGCGCCAGGAACTCCTGCAGTGTTTCGCATCCGATCTCCTTTCGCGTGAGTGCTCGCCGGTACACCTCGAACGCGTAGACGGTGCCGGGGAACGGCGCATTGCCGTCGAACTGGGTGCCGATCCGGAGTTGGTTCGGGACCGGGTACGCGTAGAACGCGCCGCTGGCCGATTGGTTCTGCTTCCGGCCGTCAACGTACAGCTCGACACGGCCATTGGCCCGCCGGACCCCGACCAGCGTCACCTTCCTGCCCACGGGCAGCGGGGCGTCCGAGAACGCACCCAGGAACTGCTTGAGCGAGTCGCGGGCGTTGAAGCAAACGTGGTTGTTCTCCTGCAAGAACACCTGCCAGCCCAAGCGGTTATCGGGGTAGTCGGCCACTGTGATTAGGCGCAGTTGGTCGGTGTGCTTCGCGACCTGCAGGACAATCCGCACCGAGAACGGCCCGGTCCCGAAGTCACACCCCTTGGCGTTGGGGATGGTGACGTAGCCGCCGGTGCCGAAGGTCGCCCCACCGTCAGCCCAGGCGAGTTCCCCCTCCACCTTGCCGTCGTTCCCGGCGCCGCTCAGGTCGGCGACCATCGTCTCCGGCGGGTCGACAAAGGAGAGCCTCACCACCGGCGGTCCGGCTTCGCCCTCCTCTTCGGGCAACGGCGGGAACGAGGCGGCGGGCACCGCCATTCGGTACAGCTTGTAGAAGCCGCCCGCGTTGCCCTCGAACACCAACTCCTTGCCGTCAGGCGACCATGCCGGGCTGCGGGCGTTGCCCTCTCCGGCGTCGAGCCGGACACGCCTGCCGGTGGCAGTCTCCAGCAAGTACACTCCCCAACCGAGATCACCGGGCTGGTAGCCGGTGCAGGCGACAAGCGCGCCGTCAGGCGACCACCTGGGACCGTAGAAGGGCGCCGCCGGATCGGTCAGCGGGAACGCATCGGCCGGGTCCGCAGCCTTTGCCAGGCGAATGGACCAGTTGCTCCGGAAGCCGGCAATATACCCGAATGCCAGGTGCCGGCCGTCGGGCGACAGGGCGGGCTGGACGTGGGCCACGTCAGCAGAGTCCTGCACCAGTACCGGCTCCGGGTCTCCGCCGGCCGTCGGCATCCGGAACAGTCCGACGCTGTTCTCCCTTGCTCCGCGGGTCGAGGAGAACAGGAGCTGCTTGCCGTCGGCAGTGAACGCGGGGGCGTAGTCGCGCGCCAGCCCGCCGGTCAACCGCCTCGGCTCGCCGCCAGCGGCGGAAACGACGAACAGGTTGTAGCCGTTCTCGAGCCCCTGCGCCGCTGTCGAGGTGAAGCGGGCGTGCGCGTATGCAACCAACTTCCCGTCGGGCGACCAAGCGGGGAAACACGCGTGCCCCGGTCCCACTACCAGGGGCTTGACCTCGCCCGTCCCCAAGTCAAGCACATACACCCCGAGCTCGCCGCCCCGGTCGGACTGGAACGCGAGCCGCGTGCCGTCCGGGGACCACGCGGCTTCCGTGTCGTTGCCAGGGCCGCGCGTCAGTTGCACGGGCGCGCCCGCTGCCCACGAGGCGACGGCCAGCGTCGCCAACGCCGAGCGGATGAAGTGAGGGAGTCTCATCGCGTCCTCCTACCGACTCCGAGACACGCCAATCCGGGCGCAGTACCTGGCGATCCGGCACTTGGAGCACCAGGGCGAGGTGGGCGTGCAGAGGTTCTGGCCGTAGGCGACCAGGAGGTCGTTGTACTCGATCCAGTACCGCTGGGGCAGCGACTCCCGGAGGGCGAACTCCGTCTTCTCCGGCGTCTTCGTGCACACGAGCCCGAGGCGGTTGGAGATCCGGTGCACATGCGTGTCAAGACACATTCGATACGGGCAATTCTCTCGATACGGGCGGAACAGCCCACAGATTGGACCTTTCCGCGCGGTTCCCTTTGAAACCAAGGAAGGTGGCATAGCCATGAGATCACCCCGAGGCCGCAACCCACGGCGTGGCGGCGCGACGCGAACCGACTGGGCGCGGTGGAAGGACGCACGAGGCCGGTTCCTGCCGCAGAACCCGAACTGCGCGCCCGGTCACCCCGCACACCCGAACACCCAGCACGGCGTTCGGCAGATGTTGGACGCCCTCAACGAGGGACGACCCGTGTCGTTGCCGGGCTGCCAGCAGTGCCCGATTGTCGCGCGCCCAGCCCTGTGTCCCGACTTCGACCCGAACGCGGAAGTGTGCGGGTACGGCGAACGCCTCCGGCGGCAACTGCTCGACCTGTACGCGGGAGCGTCCTGGCTGACTCCGTTGCACGCCCCCATGGTCCGCCGACTGGTTGACCTGCAGTTGATCGTCGAGTCCGGCTTGCGGTGGCTCAGCGTGGCGTCCCTCGTCAAGCCGGACGGGGAGGAGAAGGCCGGCGTCGGCTTCGTCTATCTCGTCAGGCAACTGCAAGGATTGATGGACGCCTGCCGGCTGCTGGAAGACGCCTTGGGCTTCTCGCCTCGCAGCGGGGCGAGAATCCTCGCTGACTTGGGCATCGCCAACCGCGGCGGCGCGACGGACCTGGCGCAAGTGCTGTGCGGCACTGCCGAGGAGGACGCACTGCCGGAAGCTGACGACCCACCTCCACGCCTGCCGCCAGGATTGCTGTAGGACGCGCAACCTTGCCCCGTATCGCGTCGGGAGCGACGGGGCATGGATAAGTCCGACTGGTTCCGGGGCAACGTAGAAGGAGTGAGACACCATGCCAACTGTCGAAGAGCTGAGGGACCCGGTAGGGTTCATCGAGTCGCAGTTCATCGTTCCAGAGACCGGACAGCCCCTGCGGCTGCTGGACTGGCAGAAGCGTATCCTGCGCCACTTGTTCGCGCCCGACGACCAAGGGCACTACCCGTACTCGGACATCGTGTGGTCACTGCCGAAGAAGGGCGGCAAGACCACCATCGGCGCGGCAGTGGGACTGTGGGCCGCATTCACCTGGGAGCGGAACAACGAAGTCTACTTCCTCGCGAACGACCAAGAGCAGGCTAAGTCGCGCTCCTTCTCAGACCTCGTGACGGCAATCGAGCACAACCAAGCGCTCAGTCAATCGGCGTACATCCGGCAGACTGACGTGGCGCTGTCCACGGGGACGCAGATCAAGGCTATCGCCAGCGACTACACCGGGGAGTCGGGAACCCGGCACGGACTCGCGCTGTTTGACGAACTGTGGGCATTCGTGACCGAGAGTTCCCGACGGCTCTGGGAGGAGTTTACGCCTCTGCCGTGCGGTCCGGGGTTCGCCCGCAGGAACTCACTTCGGTTCGTCACCACAACCGCTGGCTTCGTCGGCGAGAGCCACGTCCTGCTCGACTTGTACCGGAGAGGCGTAGAGCAGGGCGAACGAGTGCCCGGCCTTGAGGACCTGCCCTGCTACCGCAGCGGCCGCCTGTTCATTCTCTGGAGTCACAACCTCGCGGATGGGCCCACGCCCGTTCCCTGGGTGAGCGGTGAGTACCTCGCCGACCAGCGGGAATCCCTGCGACCGGCGCAGTACCGTCGGCTGCACGGGAACGAGTGGTGCAAGGCAGAGAGCAAGAACCCATTTCTGCGCCGTGAGCAGATCGAGGCACTCGTGCAACCAGGCGTCGGCGAGCTGAACCCAACGCACGACGTGGAGCTGTACGGCGCCCTCGATGTCGGCACCCGTTCCGACATGACCAGCTTGACGTTCGTGTGCCGCGACCCCGCGACCGACAAGCCGCGAGTCGCAGTTCAGCGATTCTGGCAGGGCAGCGCAGACCAGCCATTGGACCTTGCCAACACCCTCGACGAGTTCGTCTGCCACCAGGTGGCTCCGTTCTACGACGTGCGCATCCTCCTCTACGACCTCTCGCAGGCGGAGCAATCAACCGCGAAGTTCAAACGCTACGGCGTCCCTTGCGAATCGTTCCCGCCCAGCCCCGGCAACCTCGCGGCCGCGAGTCGTTGCCTCCACACGCACGCAGCCAGCGGGAACCTGATACTGCCCGGCGACATGCCCGAGACGCAGCGACTGTGCGAGCACCTGGAGAACGCCGTCTGCAAGATGGTCGCGGGCGAGGACGGCGAGAACTACTACATCGTGAAGCCCAGTCCCGCGAGGAAGGTGGACGGCGCCGTGAGCGCTGGAATGGCGCTGTTGGCACTGACCCGCAACGAGTCCGGGAGTGTGACTGTCTGGTCTACGTCGGACCGAGAAGACGCGCCAATGCCAGGTTACAACCAGCTTGTGCGGGAGTACCAGGAGGAGTGGCATCGGTCGAAGTGTATAAAGCGCCTCTGCGTTTCCTTGCCTTGCTATGCGCCATTGTGTATAATTGCAGGCATCAGACAGCGAGGTGGCCGCGAATGAACGGCATAGCCTACCTGCGGGTATCGACAATCGGGCAGGCCGAGCACGGCATCAGCCTCGACGCGCAGGATGCAGCGGCCCATGCCTACGCTGTGCTCAAAGGCATTGACTTGGTGGGCGTTCTGCGCGAAGAAGGCGTCAGCGGTGGCAAGCCTCTGGCCGAACGGCACCGTGGCGCGGAGATCATGCGGGCGGTCCGCAAGGGCGAAGTGCAAGCCGTCATCGTCACCAAGCTCGACCGGGCCTTCCGCGACGCAGCCGATTGCCTCGGCGTGGTCAAGGAGTGGGACAAACGGAACGTGTCCTTGCACATCTTGGACCTGGGCGGCAATAGCATCGACACCGCCAGCGCTGCCGGGCGGTTTATGCTAACGGTGCTTGCGGGTGCTGCCGAAATGGAGCGCAACCTGATTGGCGAGCGCACGTGCGCCGCGCTGGCGCACAAGGCGAGCAGGGGCGAGAAGCTCGGCGGCGATTGCCCGTTCGGGTATGATGCTGTCGAGCAGGACGGCACCAAGGTACTTGTGCCCAACCTTCGCGAGCAGGCTGTTGTCAGCATCGCGAAGGACCTGCGTGCCAAACGCACGAGCTACCGAGAGATCGCCGAGCACTTGAACTGCAAGGACTACACGGCGAAGCGCGGCGGTGACTGGTCCGTTACGCAAGTGAAACGGCTGCTTGACCGCGCTGCGTGAACCGGTGCACCCGGACCCCCCACCCCCCCCGGATCTTCGCGGCGGTGGGGGTGGGGAAACGCCCCTTAGGTCGCGCTCGCAATTCACCGAACCCGGAGACTTTCGACATGCCGAGGAACAGCAAGGCGGACAAGAGCAAAGAGCAGTTGCTTGCGGAGCTGGCGCGCCTGCTGGACGAGGACGCGGACCTGAGAGCACGGGCCGTGGACTGGCTCCAAGCGAAGGCGGAAGAGGAGGAGGCGCAGGGCAAGCCTGGACAGATTCTCGGCTACCTGACCGTTCAGCAAGCTGCCGCCGACTTGGGGATTCACCCGCACACGATCCGGTCGTGGGTGCGGGAAGGCAAGCTCCCTGGCTACACCATCGGCAAGCGGCTCTACGTGAAGGTTGCCGAGTTGCAGGCGATGGTCCAACCGTGGGAACCCGGCGAGCAGGTCGGGCTCCCGAAGGGACTGCTGTGAGAACTCGTAAACCGACGATACCAGTTCCGGGACGCACCACCTCAGCCGACAACACGCGTTGACCGACCAACGAGAGGGGAGTGAGAAGTCATGCCCGAACAAGTGACGGTAGGCCGCCCGACGTACGGGAAGGCTGTGGCACAGTAAAGGAGCAATGTCGTGGCACTCTCTGGTCTATTCGGTGGCAAGATCAAGAAGGAGCTTGAGCAGACGCGTCAGGAACTCGATGCCGCTAAGCTGCAACTCGCAGAGACTGAGAAGGAGCGAGACGCCTACAAGAAGCTGATCGCCGATACGGGCAAGATGCCCATCGTGGACCTAAGTCGCGGCATCGCGAAGCTCCAGGCGCGGAAGGACACCTTTGCCCAGGAGGTTGAGAAGCTGCGCTCCTTCTACGCTGAGAAGAAGCGGGCAGTGGAAGGCCAGTTGCACGCCTTGACCCTCCAGGTCCAGCAGAAGAAGGACCAGCTTGTCGAGCTGGACGAGGCGATACTGCTGCAGTCGTTTGGGCTCTACCGCCCTCACTACCACTTCGACACGTCTGAGCAGTACAAGGCACGACTCGACGAAATACGCGGCAAACAGCGCACCATGGTCAAGGAGGGACGTGCCGCCGTCTGCTTCCAGGAGATCACGTGGGACGGCAGCATCGAGGAAGGCAAGCGTGTAGTGAAGGACTACATCAAAGTGATACTGCGCTCCTTCAACAACGAGTGCGACGCCAGCATAGTGAAGGTGACCTTTAGCAATGTCGAGTCCATCAAGAAGAAGATCCGGATGGCCCACGAGACCCTGAACACACTGGCCGGTCACACCCTGAAGATCCAGATCGCTCACGAGTACCTGGACCTGAAGATGGACGAGCTGCAGCTTGCCCATGAGTACCAGGTCAAGAAGCAGGAAGAGAAAGAGGAGCAGAAGCGCATACGTGCCGAGCTGCGAAACCAGGCAGCACTCGCCAAGGAGATCGAGGAGAAGCGGCGACAGATTGAGAAGGAGAGTCAGCACTTCAGTCAGGCTCTGGCAACGATCAATGAGCGGCTGGCCCAAGTACAGACTGAAGCCGAACGGGACGCGCTTGAGCAGGAGAAGGCCAAGATCGAAATGGAACTGGAGAAGATCGAGAAGGCGAAGCTTGATGTGGATATGCGTGAGCAGAATACGCGGGCTGGCCATGTCTACGTGATCTCCAACATTGGCTCATTTGGGAAGAACGTGTACAAGATCGGAGTGACCCGGCGTCTGGAGCCGGAGGAGCGCGTGCACGAGTTGAGTGACGCCTCAGTGCCGTTCGACTTCGACACCCATGCCATGGTGTTCACCGAGGATGCGCCTGCCTTGGAGAACGCGCTGCACAAGGCCTTTGACGACCGCAAGATGAACCTTGTCAACCCGCGGCGAGAGTTCTTCAGAGTCTCCCTGGACGAGATCGAGGAGGTTATCAGGACCAACTTCCGGAAGCCGTTCGAGTTGACGCGCCAACCAGAGGCCGCACAGTACCGCGAGTCACTGGCGATCAAGCGGCAGCAGACGGAAGCGGCTTCCAAACCCGTCTCCAACGAGGCCGGCACCGAGACACTACCAGACTTGTTCGATTCCTCGCCGAGTCCGGAGAAGCTCACACCATGAAGGAGTGGGAGGCACTGTGAAGGTAGCAAGGTTCGACGTGTTGAGGACGACGGATACCGGCGAGCAAGAGGTGCTGGGAACGTACACAGAGCGTGCTGGTGTAGTGACTGCCTCTGCCCCTTGCCTCATGGACGAGTTGGACCAAGGTGTCCGTGAATACAAACCCGGCGGCAAGCTGCTGTACCCCGCAGATGGGCGGGCATTCCTGGAGGCGCTGCGTTTCAGGTTCGACTCACCCTACCTGCGCTCCAGCCCGATTCGGGAAGAGGAAGAGTGACGTGGAAGACCAGCAGCCGGTACACTGCCTCGGTGCGCCGTCACGCCCTGGGGCAACGTCGAAAGCCATTGCGAATGCAAGTAGGAAGGAAGGTGTAGACAGATGTTGACGAGAAGGCAGTACGCAGGACTGGTGGCAGTTGTCGGAGTGACCGGGCTGTTGGGCGGCGGGCTGTCAAGCCTGCTGGTGTCTGGCAGGAGCGCGCAGGCGGAGGACACGCCGCGCGTCGTGACTGCGCGCGAGTTCCGCGTCGTGGACGCGCAGGGGCGGACGCGCATACGCCTCGCGTCGTTCGACGAGACGAACGCCGGGCTGCTGGTGCTGGACATGCAGGGGCGCGGGCGTGCCGGGCTCGGCTTCGGCAGCACTGCACAGCTCGGGTTCTTCGACGACCAGGGGCGCGCGACGGTGACGTTGCGGACGGTGAGCGCGGAGGAGTCCCTGCTGATGATGGAGGACACCGTGAACGGGCGCGAAGTCGGGCTGACGATGTTCGTCGAGGACTGCCCTCG
>PEVN01000469.1:13261-13403 GCA_002779825.1 Armatimonadetes bacterium CG06_land_8_20_14_3_00_66_21
CAACTGCGAATGCAAGTGGGAAGGTGACCGTATGACCAGTGAGCAGAAGCCCGAGGTGACCTCGGCCTCCAAGCGACCCGAGCCGCCACGTGTGACGCGGGAGCAGGCGGTCGAGGCGGTCGCGAGCTTCCTGTACAAGCGG
>PEVN01000180.1 GCA_002779825.1 Armatimonadetes bacterium CG06_land_8_20_14_3_00_66_21
AGTACGACACCCGCCACCGCGTCACCAAGGTCACCCACCCCGGCGGAGCGTTCCGCACCACCACCTACAACTGCTGCCTCAAGACCGCCGAGACCGATGAGAACGGCAACCAGACCCAGTACCAGTACGATCCCAACTCGCGGCTGGCCAAGGTGATCGACGCACTGGGCGGCCAGACCCAATACGTCTACGACAACAATGGCAACCGCGTCGCCGTCATCGACGCCCGGGGCAACGCCACTACCTACGCCTACGACGACCTGAGCCGAGCGAGCAGCATCACGTATGCCGACGGGGCGACCGAGCAGTTCGAGTATGATGCGGCGGGGAGGAAGACGGCGTCGATCGACCAGAAGAGCCAACGCACCGAGTACCAGTACGACGCCAACTCGCGGCTGGCCAAGGTGATCGACGCACTGGGCGGCCAGACCCAATACGTCTACGACAACAATGGCAACCGCGTCGCCGTCATCGACGCCCGGGGCAACGCCACTACCTACGCCTACGACGACCTGAGCCGAGCGAGCAGCATCACGTATGCCGACGGGGCGACCGAGCAGTTCGAGTATGATGCGGCGGGGAGGAAGACGGCGTCGATCGACCAGAAGAGCCAACGCACCGAGTACCAGTACGACGCCTTTGGGCGCGTCACGACCATCCACTATCCCGCGAACCCAGCGCAGGACATGACCTTCACCTACGACCCACTCGGCAACCGGCTGAGCATGACCGACCCGACCGGAACGTACACGTACGGCTACGACTCCCTGAACCGAGTCGCGTCCGTGACCGACCCCCACGGCACGGTGACGTACCAGTACGACTCCAACGGCAACCGGACGCGCATGGACGACCACTTCGGCGGAACGACGCTGTATCAGTACAACGCCAATGACCAGGTGACCCAACTCACTGACCGGGCGGGCGGGGTCTACGGCTTCCAGTACGACGCTGCCGGCAGACGCACCGCCAGCACCCACCCCAACGGCGCACGGGCGCTCTACGGCTACGACAGCCGGAGCCAAGTGACGAGCGTCCACAACCGTCGAAGCGACGGTGCTATCGTGGCCGATCTGGACTATACTCGGGATGCAGCGGGGAACCCGCTGACCATCTCGGAGACCATCCGCGACGTGGACAACCAGACGCTGCACCAAGCCACAGCGGCGTTCACCTACGACGCCCTCGACCGCCTGACCGGCGAGCACCGCACCGGCTGGAATCCCTATCGCTACGAGTACGATTACGACTCGACGGGCAACCGCCAACAGATGCGCCAGAAGGACCCAACCACCGGCGAGCTTCAGGGCACGACCAACTACACGTACAACAACATGAACCAGATGCTGACCGCCGGGAACATCGCGTTCACTTACGACCTGAACGGCAACCAGACGACGAAGACGGTCAACAACGTGACCGTCACCATGACCTGGGACGCCCGGAACAAGATGGTGGGCTACACGGACGGGGTGACGCTGCAGTACCAGTACGATGGCGAAGGCACCCGCGTCCGCAAGGTCAACAACGGAACGCAAGCCACCGAGAACTATGTCTTCGACCGGAACCTGGGCTTGCCGCAGGTGCTGTTCGAGCGCCCCGACGCCGGCGAGCCGACGGTCGCCTACGTCCGCGAGCCGGACGGCAGTCTGCTGGCTCAGATCCGCAACCCGCAGTCGCAGACGCCGGTCGCATCGTACTACGCCTTCGACGCGCTGGGGAGCACGCGGGTGCTCACCGGGAGCCAGGAGCAGGTGACTGAGACCTATGTGTATGATGCGTGGGGAGGCGAAGTGGCCGTGCAGGGGGACGCAGCTACCCCGTTCGCCCACGTGGGTCGGGAGGGGTATGCCCGTGACGCAGTAAGTGGAATGGCCTCGCTGGGCGCACGGTGGTACCAATCGACGTGTGGCGTTTTCGTGTCTCGTGATCCCCTGGGATCTGAGTCGCCGCACCCCTACGCGTATGCGCTGGGCCGGCCCACCGTGGCCGTTGACCCCGATGGCGAGAGGGTGGTGATCAGAGGCGACGCGAGGGAAACGGTGATCATCAACCAAGCTCTCAACTGGATCAGAACCAACCTGGCGGCGATCGGCGCGTGTTACCCGCTTCAAGTGGCGTGCGTGCAAGAGCGCATCGACCGCGCACATCGACGGGGTGTGCACATTACCTGTCAGCACAGGCAGGGCAGGTGCTGGGCGCCAGGCACGGGCCGCGTTGCGATGTGTGGCGGGATGAGCGGCGTCCGTGACGTGATCATGTGCCGGTCCTCCTGGGAGGATCCTCGTTGCCCGTCACCGCATTGCACCCTCCTCCATGAGATCATGCACACCTGCGGAGCAATGCACGGGCACATGCACTGCGCACGTTGTCTACCTGGCTGTCCGCCGCACCTTGGCGCGCCGTGACTGCGAGTGAACTGGGATGCTCGCCGGTTGTGCGATTGCGCACTGTACCATTGATGGAGTAGGGGAGCGAAAGGCCGAGGAGCACAGCATGGCAGAACAGCGAGCGCATTGTCCCCCGCCTCAGCAGCCGCCCGCGGCAGCTCCAGGCCGGGTCTGCCGTCGCGCCGGCGTATGGTGGTGTCGCTTCCTCGTGGCCATTGGGTTGCTCGAGGCGCTGCTTGTGCGTGCCGTCGAGCTGTCGGCCGGCCCGGCCGATGATGGTCCGGTCTTGCGCGTGTATGCCGCACTCGAGCGAGTTGTGGTGTGGCTGGACCCGGTCGGGCCCGAATGGGCCGGTGGATTCTCAGCGGCGTGGTTCTGGGCCCAGATCCTCTGCATTGCTGCGTTCCTAACCGGCGTGTGCGCGGCCCGCTGGCTGGGGAGTGGGTGGGTCAAAGACGTGGGTCACCAGGCGGCGAGGGCATCCTGGTTGCGCTCGGCTCCGGCAGCCACGATTGGGCTGTTGCTCATCCTCGCCACATTTGACTCCGGGTTGGTGACGGTGGCGGGCTTCACCGCCTCGCTGACGGGCCACTGCGCCTACTGCGTGTTACCGTTGTGGGTGGGGTTGCTCTGGCCTTGCGCTTGGTCGGCCGTTCGGCCGCAGAATGACGGCGTTGAGTTGGCGCGTTGATCCCCACTGGTCGGGGCGCCTCGGCGTTAGCGCGCGACGGGCCACTGCGCGCTGCCGCGCCTCCCACACATCAGCGCGAAGGCAATGACTACCACATTACCGGACAGGACACCCGGGCCGGACACCGGGGTCGCGTCTTCCAGATTCGCTTTTCCAGCGCCAGGACTGCATTGTCACCACCGTCCTCCCGCCCGACTCCGACATCAGCCCGAGCCCGATGACCGTCACCCCGACCTACGACGACCTCGGCAACGTGCTGACCGAGACCGACGCCAACGGCAACGTGACGCAGTACCAGTACGATGCCCTGAATCGACGGACGAAGGTCATCAACGCCCTGCTGGCTGAGAGCACCACGACGTACGATGCCAACGGCAACGCCCTGACCCAGACCGACTTCGCTGGGGCGGTCACGACGCAC
>PEVN01000091.1 GCA_002779825.1 Armatimonadetes bacterium CG06_land_8_20_14_3_00_66_21
TAGACTCCCAACGGCGCCTCCTGTATACTGGGTGGACTCACGGAGAGCCCAAGGAGAGAGTCGTGACGAAGTCCGGCGGCCATGGTGGCGCAAATCGACAACTGGCGCTCTCGGCCCTTGCGGCGTGTGCGTGCTGGGCCGTGCAGTCGCGGACCAAGAAGGAGGTGAGGTGCCAGGCTGTTCCGTAGCCAGATAGACCCCGGAGAACCCGGCGTAACAAGGCGACCGGCCGTCAACGAGCACTACCACAGAACTGAGGAGCACATTATGAGACAGAGAATGGGATTCACACTTTCGGCGTTTGGATTGGCACTGGCTTTCGCAATCGTTTCGGCGCCATACGCCGGTGCGATGCAGGAGCTTCCGGACAAGGACCTCGCGCGGGTTACGGTGGGTGTACCGCCGGACTGCCAGGAGGTAGGCGGCCAGAAGTGCTATGACGGGCCAGCCGAGTACTGCTGGCTCAATGACAGCGACCCGAACAACAAACGGTGCATGGAGACCTGCAATTGGCAGCTCTGGGCGTGCGAGTGTCCTACGGAAGGATGCGATGAGAACCCGGAAGACTGTCGCCCGTGCAAGTACTACTTCGACCTCGGTCTACTGCCCCCAAGTGAGAGTTGCCAGGCATTGTGCGCTGATCACACCTGTGAGATCACTGTGAAATACTCGCAATGCGGTACCGGCGCCACCATCTGCACCTTTGGCTTCTGAGAACGCGTTCCGCGAGCAGAGCCAAGCGCCTTCGTTGTTTGTTGGTTCGCTAAGTCGGGCCCGAGAATGGTCGTGTCCCACGTTTGCCGTCTGTAGTTGGCCGCAGGAACAGTCGGCCAGCACTGCGGGGCGTTCCGCCAGCGAGAATGAACGTGGCGGATGTCACGGAGCATGTGCGGTAATGGCAATTCAGAAAGTCCGACCGTTCGTTGGGTGTTTCCTCCTTGTGGTGCTCCCGGCCATCCTTGGGCCCGCGATGGCTGCCAACGATCCCAACATCGAGACCATTTGTCGGGGGGTCGAGCGGCGGCCAGGTGTGCTGGCGACCTACACCGCCAGAGTTGTTCGGAAGGAGTTTATCCCCTCTCGCACCCTCGCGACCCACAAGTTGGCGGCAGGAAGCTGGGGCGACCCCAAGAGCCTCGGCTTCCACCCCGATGAGTTGACGGACCGCTCGTTGACCTTCATGTCCGTGTGGCGCACGCCCTCGCTGTGGTGGTTAGAGACGCTCTGTCCGGTTTTCGATGGGGTCAATGTGTGGGAGCTATACAAGCTCGGCGGAACCGGGGACCGGGGCACTGGATTCGGCTACCACACACTCACGGCCACCGACGGTCGGCAAGTCGCGCGGTGGACGGATAACCGCAACATGGTGGTGCTTGAGCCCTATGACCTGCAGCTTACTGGGGACATGAACCATCTGGAGACTAAGGTCATCCAGACAGGTCTCTTCCACCAGGACTACCTACGCAGCGCGCCGGCGGGACCGCAGTTGCGGGTAGTCGGGACGGACACATTGGCAGGCCGCCATTGTGTGGTCATCCAGAGGAAGGCGACACGCGCCACCCGGCCTGAGAACCCCAATCAGTACACGCGAATCTGGGTGGCACCTGAGCGGAGTTACGCTATTCTCCGGTGGGAGGGCATCAGACTTGTCAAGGCGCGCGACGGTCAGGAGCAGCTATCACGCGCCCTGGGCATCCCTACGGGCTTAGCGCTTAGGGCGGAGCTGACCCACGCCTACGCGGCTTCTGACTTGCGGGAGGTTGTGCCGGGCTTCTGGGTCCCTTGGCGAACGGTGGACCAAGCGGCTTACCCGGGTGAGGACGGCAAGACCCAGGATTGGCACATCCGCCAGTTAGAGGTCAAGATGCTGGTCGCGGGAGGTGCTCAGGCGTCGGTGCTCGACCTTATGCCACTTGGCGCGCGGGTCAACGACTTCTTCGAGAAGCGGCTCTACCCGAACGGTTGGCAGCAAGACGAGATCGAGAAGTTCCTCGCCGAGCCGCGGCCCGAACCGGAGCAGATTCGTCCCGTTGCCACCCTGACAGGTGATCACGCCCCAACGGAGCCGTGAGCATGGACATGCGCCGAATAGCTTTCGGTGTTGGCCGCCGTCCGGGTGGTTATAGCGCCAGCCTTCGGAGCAGGATCGACAGCGGCACGCGGCGGCATTCGCCGATGGGCGAACGACAGAAATCCGTGATTCGGCGAATGCGCTGCTGCTTGGCGATTGATAGAATCCACGCTTCGCGGCCATTCAGTGCTACCGCCCTTGGTCGACAAGGAGTTCGCAGATCAGCAAGGAGGTGAGGTGCCAGGCTGTTCCGTAGCCAAACAGACCCCGGCGTAACACGGCGACCGGCCGTCGACAAGCCTACCACAGAACTAAGGAGCACACCATGAGACAGAGAACGAGATTCGCGTTCGTGACGTTTGCATTGGCACTCGCTTCGGCATTTGGCGCCGTAAAGGCGGCAAGTGCGATGGGAGCACTGCCAGATCATCGACTGACAGCGATTACCGTCGGCACGTACCCTGACTGCGTGCCAGTGCCGAACAAGACCTGTAACGATAGCCCAGCCGAGTACTGCTGGCTTGACGACAGCAATCCGAACGACAAACGGTGCATGGAGAGCTGTCACCACGACCTTTACACGTGCGAGGACAACTGCCCACCCGGCCACTGCGACGAGGTCCCTGAGGACTGCGAACCGTGTCGAATGATAGTGGATCTGGGTGCTCTTCCCGAAAGTGGCAGTTGCCAGGCGCTGTGTGCCGCTCACCCCTGCAATGTCTTCAAGAACTACGGTCAGTGCGGCAGTTCCTCGACTTGGTGCAACACCGTGACGATATACTACTGACCTCGCCTGGTCGTACGCAGCGGCGTTCTCACGTTCTCAGCGCGACTATACTCAACACACAGCGCCCGATCTCGTGCGACCCCTAAGAGGGCCGGTAGCAGCAGTCCCGGGCTGCCCAGTTCAGTTCGTTTGTAGCGTAGTGATGCACCGAGAACCCACGATCTCTCGTGGTCGATCTTGCCCCGCGAGGTTAGGAGTGTCGAGCGGATTGCGCCCCATTAGCGTTGCATATATCGCCATGGCATTCGCAGGCCAACCCGCCACCCCGCCGCCAGTGGTCGCGGAACCGGATCCTATCATTGAGACGGTGTGTCGTGGGGTCGAGCGTCGCATCAGCGTACTCCACACCTACTCTGCTCGCGTCTACGAGAAGGAGTTCGTCCCTCCGCACGAACTCGCCGACTACGTACTGACAGCCAAGACGTGGGGTAGTCCTGACTCGCTGGGCTTTCATCCGGAGGAGCTGACAGATCGGTCACTCTCCATCCACTCCATCTGGCACGTCCCTTCAGCGTGGCGCGTGGAGTCCATCTGGGCCGTGTTCAACGGCATCAATGCCTGGGAACTGAACAAGTCCCCGAGAATGCGCCAGCCCTCTTTCGACTACCACAGCATCACGGCCACTGACGGGCAACGGCTCGCGCACTGGACAAGCAGACGCAACACGATCAAGCTTCAGTCCTACGACCAGCGGCTGGCTGGCGCGCTGAATCTCTTCCAGACGCGGATCATCCAGACTGGGCTGTTCCAATCAGAGTACCTCCGTATGAACCCACCAGCCCCCCAATTCCGTGTCGCAGGACGCGAGACTCTACCGCAGGGAGAGTGCTTGATCATCCAACGGAAGGCCACACCGGCGACTCGACCAGATAATCCCAACTGCTACAGCCGCATTTGGGTCGCGCCGGAGCGCAGCTTCGCGGTGTTGCGGTGGGAGGACTTCAGCCTGGTCTCGGGGTCGGAACCGAAGGATGGCGTGTCGCAGGCGCTGAAGCTGCCCGGGACACTCAAAGCGACGCTCAATCACGTCTATGTGGCCTCGGACCTGCGCGAGGTATTTCCCGGATTCTGGGTGCCGTTCAAGACAGTTGACCAAACCCGGTTCCGCGCACAGGGCGGCGAGACGCACAGTTGGCGCATTCGTATCCTGGAGATGCGGGATCTAACTGTCAACCAATCCCTCCCTGCTCTTCCCCAGCTTGTTCCACTCGGCGCGTTGGTCAACGACTGGTTGGAGAGTCGGCTACACCCCCAAGGCTGGGAGGAGGAACATATCCAGGCGTTCCTCGCCGAGCCGCGCCCGGACCCGGAGCAGATTCGATCTATTGCCACCCTCACCGGCGATCACGCCCCAACGGAGCCCTAAGCCATGCGCAGGATTCCCTTCTCGGTGGTTGCGATACTCATCTCACCCCTTCTTTGCGACGGACCGATCCACGCGGCCCAGTCAAAGCTCAGTTGCGGCGTCACGTGCCTCCTCGATCTGTGCAGTATGATGGGGCGGCCGCTGTCCGATGCAGACCAACTGAAGCTGGCGCAGGAGTATCCTGAACCCGTCATCTCGCTTCAGGCGGTCAGGGACGCTGCCGGCGCGCAGGGGCTGGAACTGAAGGGCGTGACGGCTTCGCTTGACGAGTTGCTGGAGCTCAACCGCCCGTCCCTTGTGCACCTGGATAATCCCTCGCACCTGGCAGTCTTGCTGGACGCGTCCGGGCCCAATGTCCGCTTGGTGGACGGCGGCAAGGTGATCGTCCTGGCGCGGAAGGACGTGTTCGACCGGTTCACCGGGGCGGCGCTCGTGTTGCCTGACCCGGAAC
>PEVN01000015.1 GCA_002779825.1 Armatimonadetes bacterium CG06_land_8_20_14_3_00_66_21
CGCACGGTCTGCATTTCCCAACGCCGCAGTTGCTCGTCGCCGCTCCGCAGCCAGCCCTGGAGAATCTCCTTGGTCTCCGCGCAGAAGCCCAACAGCGGATGGTAGCTCAGCGCCCCGCGCTTGTGCTCGTTGTATCCCTTCGCCGTGCCCTCCTGCTCCCCGAACACGGTCTCCACCGTCGAGTCCACATCCACCCACATCACCAACGCGGCACTGCGCAGGTGCTCCCCGGTCTGTACCGCCCGCCGCCAAACGCGACCCCGCAACCGATGGTTCAACGTCTCCAGCGCCACCACCTGGCAACGATCCACCTCCTTGAACACCCGCCCCAACGTCGTGTCCACCGGCAGCCGCGTCCAACCCGCCACCCGCTTCACCTTCCGAGGTGACACCCGACCCTTGCTTCGGCTATACTCGCTCATGGAAAAGGTGAACTCCTTCCTGCTCAAGGAATGCGAACTTCCACTCACAAGTTCGCCTTTTCCAACCTTTTCTTGCTCGCCGCCCAAAACGGATTGCAGGATCTGGGTCCTAGCCCGCCAGAGCGGCAACTCCTACCTTTGCGAGCCCACCCGATGACAAACGCACTTGCTCTGCTGTCCAGCCGTTCCTGTTCGTGCCCTGGGGTACGCTTGTTCCTGCTCCCGGTTCTGGGTACCTGGGCTTGCCTGGCTGCCGGCAACGCCCAGGCACAGACGACCAAGCGCACAAAGGCGGAAGTCGAGGCGCTCATCGCCAAGGAAGGCAAGAGCGCACCTGCCTGGTGGGACTCGGTTCAGGTCAACTATCCGAACTCCCTGGACCTGGACTGGCCGCAGCCTCCGCAGGGCCCGTGGAACGCGCAGAAGAACGTGGGGCAGTACGTCTGGGACGTCATCAACCCCAATCCGTCGCGGTGGAAGGAAGGAGTGCGGTTTATGCACTTCCTGGCCACCAAGCACCAGAAGGACCCCAAGGTCTTCCGCCGCGCTGTCAACGCCATGGCGCGCATGTACCAGGACCTCCTGGCAGACTGGGCGCGTGCCGCGTTTTGGTGGCGGGTGACAGGCGACAATCCGTTGGGGTTGGCCCAGTGCTACTGGGAGCTCGGCTCCAAAGACATGACGGCAAAGGTGCTAAATCGGTACCCCAGCGACAACACACGGTACGGCGCGGTCATCAAGCTCTGGGCGGACATGGGCGAATTCGACAGAGCGCTGAAGCTTGCCAAGGCCAAAGCCCGGACCATGCCGGCGGCAGCCTACCTCGTTGCCGGTGACGCGTGTCGTCAGGTGGGTAAGCACAGCGAGGCGCTGGGCTACTACGAGAAGGTGCTGTCGGCGCAAGGCGGCAGTGAGCGGCCGGATGATGTCAAGCGGAACAAGCAACGGGCGGCGGCCAGCGTCGAAGCAATCAAGGTGTTCGACCTGCTGGACCTTAAGCGTGTGCCTGACGGTACCTACAAGAGCAGCAGCTTGGCGTATGCCGGGCAACTCGAGGTGGCCGTGACCGTGAAGGGCCACCGGATCGCTGGCGTCAAGGTAACGAAGCACCAAGAGAAGCAGTTCTACTCAGCGCTCACGGACACGCCGAAGCAGATCGTCGCGAAGCAGGGGCTCAAGGGGATCGACGCCGTCAGCGGCGCGACCATGACCTCAGAGGCCATCCTCAACGCAACCGCGAAAGCACTGGCGGGGGCGATGAAGTGAGCGGTTGTGCGCCGGGCTGCTGCAGGGGGCACTCCAAACTACTCGTCCCACTGGCGGCCGTGTTGGGGCTCGCCGCCCTGCCGGGCGGCGGTCGTGGCGACTCGGCTATCAAGCGCACCAAGTCTCAGGTTGAGGCGCTCATTCGCAAGGCGGGAGCCACTCCGCCGACCTGGTGGGACTCCGTGAAGCTGGACTACCCAGCGACCCTCGACCTGACGTGGGACCAGAAGAACGGCCTGCACGACGAGACGCGGAACACCTCGCTCTACCTCTGGTGGGTCTGCTACCCGAACCCGGGCCGATGGAAGCCGGGAGTCAAGCTGCTGCACCACCTGCTGCAAGTGAACCAGCGGGACCCGGGCGCTCTCCGGAAGACCATGGCGGCGCTGGGGTCGATGTACCACGACCTGCTCCAGGACTACGCTCGCGCCGCGTTCTGGTGGCGCAAAGCCGGCAGCGCAACGGAGATTCAGCCCAAGCTGGCTCACTGCTACTGGAAGCTCGGCAGCAAAGCGATGGCCGCCGCAACACTCAGTCTCCTCGGCAGCGATGATACGCAGGACGGGTCGGTTATCAAGGCTTGGGCGGACCTGGGCGAACTGGGCAAGGCGCTCAAACTGGCGCGGGAGAAGGCGCGGCGCGCGCCCGAAGTCGCCTACCTGGCGGCGGGCGACGCCTGCCGGAAGGCGGGCAAGTACGACGACGCGGTGGCCTACTACGAGAAGGTGCTGCGCGTACCCGAGAGTAGCGCGCGCCAGAAGCAGAGCAAGCTGAACAAGCAACGCGCCCAGGCCAACCTCACGGCCGTCCGTGTCTTCGACGCGCTCAACCTGAATCGCCTCCCCGACGGAACCTACGCTGGGTCCAGCCTGGGATACGCCGGTGCGCTGGAAGTGTCGGTCACCGTGCGCGGGCATCGGCTCACTTCGGTCAAGGTGACCAAGCACGAGGACAAGCAGTTCTTCTGCGCGCTCAACGACACACCTCGGCGGATCGTCGCTCGGCAGGGCGTCAAAGGGGTCGATGCTGTCAGCGGCGCGACCATGACCTCCGAGGCAATCCTGAATGCCACCGCCAAAGCGCTGGCAACCGCTATGGAGTGACCCCGGGCCATCGTGCGTCTCAACCTATTCCTACCGGTCATCCAACGCGCTGGGGAACACGCCGAGGGCTCGTCTTCGGTGCCGGGACACGAGCGGGCGCGGCGCCTGTTCCGCCTCCTGGGTCGAACGTGGGCCGCCTCGCCTGTCCGGCGCCTCACCCAAGCTGTTTGCCTCGTGTCATTCGTCGCGCTGCTGTTCATCGTGTCCTGGCCGTATGGCTCCCCCAGGTACGCGGAGCACTTCGCGGCCAAGGAGAGCGTGCCGGCGGAGAGCTTCCTCGTCCTTGACCCGTTGGTGAGCGTCTCGACGGCGCTGGCGGCGCGGGCGTGGGTCTGGTCGCTCTGGTGGGCGGGCGCAGCCCTGCTTGTCTGCCTCGTGTTTCCTCGCGGGTTCTGCGGATACGTGTGCCCGCTGGGGACCTTGATGGAGCTGTGCGACTGGGTCGCGGGGCGGCGGGTCAAGCGTTTTCGTCTCGAAGGGCGCGGCTGGTGGGTGCACCTCAGGTACTATCTACTGGCCGGCACGTTGGTGGCGTCGGCACTCGGGGTGCTGCTGACTGGGTTTGTGGCCGCAATCCCGCTCCTCACACGGGGGCTGTTGCTGTTGCTGCAGCCGCTCCAGATCGGTCTCCTGAAGGGCGCCTATCTTGTCCCGCCGCTCAACGCTGGGCACTACGTTTCGGCAGCTCTGTTCTTCGTCGTTCTCTCCCTCGGCTTGCTGCAACCCCGCTTCTGGTGCCGGTCTCTCTGCCCGACTGGTGCGCTCTTCTCCTGGGCGAGCGTTTTCCGACTGAGCGAACGGAAGGTGATCTCGTCCTGCATCGAGTGCGGCCGTTGCGCCCGAGTGTGTCCGTTCGACGCGATCAAGGCCGACTTCACCACGCGACACGCAAACTGCACCTTCTGTCAGACGTGCGGCGGGGTGTGCCCGACCGGATCGATCCAGTTCGTCGGTCGCTGGACCGCTGTGAACGAGCGGTCCTGGGAGGGCGCGCCAAGCCAGGAGGTCGATCTCTCGCGCCGTGGATTCCTGGTCAGCAGCGTCGGTGCCGCGGGCGCCGCAGTCGGCATCGAGCGACTGTGCGGCGCGAACCTCGGCTCCCCGTCCGGGGTCCTGCCAGTGCGGCCGCCCGGCAGCGTGCCCGAGAAGGAGTTCCTGCAGCTCTGCATTCGGTGCGGGCAGTGCTTCCAGGTGTGCCCCAACAACGTGCTGCAGCCGGTGGGCTTTGAGCAGGGACTGGAAGGCCTCTGGACGCCGCAAGCCGTCGCCAACTGGTCCGGGTGCGAGCCAAGCTGCAACAACTGCGGACAGGTGTGCCCCACCGGCGCCATCCGCGCTCTCCCACTGGATGAGAAGCGAGTCGCGCGGATGGGGCTGGCGGTCGTGGACAAGCAGACCTGCCTGCCCCATGCCGGCCGTGAAGCCTGCCAACTGTGCGTGGATGACTGCAAGGCTGCCGGCTACAACGCCATCGAGTTCGTGCGCGTGGGGACGGAGACCGACGCAGACGGCCTGCCACTCGAAGGCGCCGGCTTCCTGGCGCCGGTCGTCCTGCCGGGGAAGTGCAATGGCTGCGGGCTCTGCCAGACACGCTGCTACCGGATCAACGCGAAGGAGAAGGGCCTGCTACGGGAATCAGCGATTCGCGTGGAAGCGGGCGCCGGCAAGGAAGATCGGCTCACGAAAGGCTCTTACGTGGGGCTTCGCGAACAGGAACGCAAGCGGCGGGAAGCCGACTTGCAGAAGCGGATGCGCGAGGAAGGCGCCACTGCCGACTACCTGCCGGACTTCCTGAAGTAGACCGAGTCTCATGGAGATCATCGCACGAGGCACCGTAGTCACTGCCGAACAGAACACCGAACGTCAGAGCTGCGCCTTCCCGGGTGTCTGCGTCCTGCCGTCGGGTCGGTGGCTGTGCGGCTTCCGGGCGGCGCCAACGAAGGCGGGCACGGTGGGGCAGCACGCTATGATCGCCCACTCAGATGACGAGGGGGTCTCATGGAGCGCGCCGGTTGCGCCGTTCGTTCCGCCCACCGTCGAAGGGAAGCCGGGACTGCTCCGTGCGGCCTACCTGACGGCGCTGGGTGGCCACCGGGTGCTTGCCGCGCTGTGCTGGGTCGATCACTCCGATCCCGCCCTGGCGTTCTTCAACGAAGCAACCGAAGGCTTGCTGGACACGCGAATCTTCTTCGCGGAGTCTGCTGACGAGGGCGCCAGTTGGAGCGAACCGGTGTTGAGGGACACAACACCGTTCCACGTCCCCACGCCGCTGACCGGCCCGGTCCTGACTCTCGCCAACGGGGCGTGGGCCTGCCAGTTCGAGCTGAACAAGCACTACGACGACACCGCACCGTGGCGACACGCGTCGGTGATGATGTTCTCCGAAGACGGCGGTCGAACATGGCCGGAGCATGTCCTGACAAGCAGCGATCCTGACAACCGAGTCTTCTACTGGGACCAACGGCCCGGAGCGCTGTCCGACGGCCGAATCCTGGCTCTGTTCTGGACGTACGACAACCGCGTCGGGGTGTACCGTGACATCCACGCTGGTGAGTCGCTCGACAGCGGCCGCACTTGGTCGGCCCTGTGGGACACCGGAGTTCCGGGGCAACCGGCACAGCCTGTATCCCTGCCTGACGGCCGAACTGCTTTGGTCTACGTGGACCGGGAGGGCGAACCGACGATCAAGGTGCGACTGAGCGAAGATCGCGGCAGAACCTGGCCGGCACACACCGAGACGACTCTCCACGGTAGCGAGGTCGGCCCGCAAACTTGGCGCAAGGCCTCCATGCAGGACGCGTGGCGGGAGATGAGCGCCTTCTCCGTTGGCTTGCCCGCCACTGCCCTGACGCGCGACGGCGACCTGCTCGTCGTGTACTACGCCGGCCCTGAACCCGATTGCACCAACCTCGAGTGGGCGCGCCTACGACCGAGACGACGGACCGTGGAGCGGGGCAGCCTGCCCGCTCGCGCTCAGGCATGTACTGTAGACGATGAGGCCCACGAGCGGGCAGGCTGCCCCGCTCTACACTATTCTCGGAGGAGCCCCCATGAAGTACACCTCCCGAACCCAAGCCGAAGCCCTTGCCTGGCAGACCGAAGTGCGCGCCAAGCTGTTCCGCCTGCTGAAGATAGATGACTTGGTGACCGCCCAAACGGAGATTCCGCTGGATACCACGGTCCTTTCCTCGGAGACGCGCGACGGCTACTCGCTGATCGAGTTGGAGATGAACGCTACCTGCAGCCGACGCCACAAGGCGGTGCTCACCCTTCCGACGGGTGTGAACGCTGCGGCTCCCGCGGTGGTATGCATCCACGGGCATGGGGGCAACCGGCGCGTGGTGTACGAGGAGACCTCAATCTACAAGGGCTTCGCAGCCGCCTTGGCCGAGAGAGGCTTCGCCACCATCTCGGCGGACGTCGGTCAGCACGAAGTCTACGAAGAGGGGCGCCTGCTGATGGGCGAGCGCCTGTGGGACGTCATGCGTTGCGTGGACTACCTGGTGTCACGCCCGAAGGTGGACGCCTCGCGAATCGGCTGCGCCGGGCTGTCGCTGGGCGGCGAAATGGCCATGTGGCTGGGCGCTATGGATGAACGGGTCGCCGCGACCGTGAGTTCCGGCTTCCTCACCTTCATGGACCAGATGGAGCAGAATCACTGCCTGTGCTGGAAGTTCGACGGTCTGCGCGAGTTAGTGGACTACCCCGACCTCTACTCGCTGATGGCGCCCCGACCGGTGCTCTGCCAGAACGGCCTGCAAGAGGGCCCGACGCAGTTCTACGTGCCGTTGGCTCGCCAGGCGATGGAGCAGATCAAAGTCATCTACGGCGACTTCGGGAAGCCGGAGTTAGCGACGCTCGATGTCCACGAGGGCGCTCACGAGATCAACCTGCCGACACTGCTGGCGTTCTTCGCGGAACACCTGGCTGCCGGTGGGTGAAGAAGGAGTACTTGCAGAGGAGTCGCGGATGCTCGCGTTTCGCCTGCCCCCCCCAGTAGACTGGCGGCCCGTTTCCGAAGGAGGAACAACCCATGCCCAAACACGCGCACAGTCCGTCCAACCGCACCCGCCTGATTGGTCCACTCCTTGCGCTGCTCAGCGTCTCGACCGGTCTCGCCCAGGACCTCCTGCCCGATCCCTCCTTCGAGAAGCCCATGGATCGCAACCGCTGGGGGCACGTGTTCTCGGAGTGGTACGGCAACGTCTACGAAGGCAGCTCTCGGTTCGAGGTTGGCCAGGTTGCCCGAACGGGGCAGCACTCCTGCGAGATGGTTGGCGCCGTTGGCGGGAAGATTCGGGTGGGGTCAAAGCCGAGCGACCTACCGCCGGGACGCTACCGGCTGACGGCGTACCTGCGCGCGCTGGACCTCGGCAAGGGGCGGTGGGGGAACACTATCGATGTGTCGTTGCTGTTCGACGACAAGTGGATGGGGCTGAAGCCGACGGGGACCTTCGGCTGGACGCCGCTGACCTATGTGGTGGACGTGCCCGCAGGCGCCAAGCAGGCGGCGGTCTACCTCGGTTTGTGGGAGGAAGGGCATCTGTGGGTGGATGACGTGTCGCTGGAGAAGGTCGGCGCCGAGGTCGCGCTCACCGAAGCACCCGTTCTGGGCAAGGAAGAGGCGCCGATCACAATGCCCGGCCCCCTGGGGCCGAACCCGGTTCGGTGCCCGAGCTGCGAGTACCGCAACGACCCCAAGTGGGGCAAGTGCTACATGTGCGGCAGCAAGCTGGAAGCCGCAACACGCACCTTCACCTCGCCCGCGGAGGTCGTCTTCGCAGACTTCGAGGACGGTACCCGGGCGCCGTTCGGAGCTGGGGAAGCAGTGGCTGAGCATGCCACCAGCGGGAAGTACTCGCTCCGCCTCGACGCTGACTACACCACCATCGACACGCCCCAGCAGTACCAGAGTTGGGCCGAGTACGACTACGTTCTGTTCGACGTGTTCAACCCAGGCGACAAGTCGGCAGGGCTGTACATCGAGGTCCGCGACGCCCTGACCACCGACTACTGGACGCGGGTCAACCTCACTTCGGTGGCGCCACCGGGGGAGAGCACAGTCACCATCCCGACAGCGCTCTACGTCGGCGAGAAGTCGCGACCGGGGAGGCCGTTGGTCCGCGATCGGATCACCCGCTACGTGGTGAGCGTCGGCCAGGACGGTCCGGTGTTCCTGGACAACTTCCGGTTGACGCGCCTCGACACGTCGGCGGTTCTATTCGACGAGCTGAGGGCGTGGGACTTCGGCCCGGCCGACGCGCCGGTGATGGAGGGCTTCACCCGCGGCTCGTCGGGGATGCCCTACTCTGAAGGGCGCGGCTACGGTTGGGTCGATGCCGAATGGTGGCGCGACTTCAACGTCCTCCAGCCCGACTTGCTCTACCAGGACTTCGTTTGCCTGCGCTCGGGCACGTTCCGCGTTGACCTGCCCAACGGCAAGTTCCACGTGTTCCTGAACCTCGATTCGCCCGGCGGGTTCTGGGGCGAGGTGCAGATCTATCACAATCGCACGGTGACGGCGAATGGCGAGACGGTTGTGGACGAAACCATGGACCTGGAGGGCTGCAGGGCCAAGTACTTCCGCAACGCAAGCCGCGAGGACCTGCCGGGCATCGACACGTTTTCCGAGTACGTCGAGCGCATGTTCGACGAGAAGCAGTTCGACGTCGACGTGACCGACGGGAAGCTGGAGCTGGGCTTCAAAGGCGAAGGGTGGGCGATCTCCTTGTCGGCGTTGGTGGTGTACCCGGACGCCAAGAAGGCGGCCGGCGAGCAGTTCCTGACGTGGGTGGTACAACGCCGAAGCACGCAGTTCAACGACTACTTCAAGCAGACCGCACCCAAGCCCGCCGGGTCGGCGAAGCCTGCCGCCGGCTACCGCGTGTTCCCGCGCAGCCCCATGGCGCCTGCGCAAGCATACGACGGGCCGCTTGCGGGCGAGGAACTCGCACAAGGCAATGAGGTCGCGCTGTCTGTCGCCAAAGGGGAAGAGCGCGCGCTGGTACTGGCCGTACAGCCGGGAGAGGCGCTCGGCTCCCTCGACTTGGCAGTGACGCAGCCGTTGACCAACGAGAAAGGGGCGAAGCTTGACGCCGCCGCACTGCAGGTGGGCTGGCTGGACTACCGGATCTCACGGGTACAGATGGACGGCAGCGTCTACACTGTTCGGCCCCGCTACTGGCACCCGACGCCTGCGCCCGACGCCCCCGGCGTGACCCGCAACTTCTGGATCCGCGTGAGGACCGGCGAGGCCGCTCCCGGCAAGTACCGCGGCAAGCTGACGGTGAAGCCTGCCAACGGCAAGCCGCGCGACGTCCCCGTTGTCCTTGACGTCCTTCCCTTCGCCCTCGACCCGATCACGGATGTAGCCGCCGGGCCGTGGGGGTGCAGCATCGGCCTGCCGTGGTTCGGCGACGACGCGGCGACCCAGGAGTGGGACCGGGCAATGCTCGAGAAGGGGTTGGACGTGCTGCACGAGTTGGGCTGCACCAGCTTCTCCGGCTACCCGCACCTGCGCGTCGGCGCCGCCAATGGCAACGTGACGCTCGATACAGCCATCGCCGACCGCGAGATGGCCCTGATCCGTGAGAAGGGCTTCACCCAGATGCTCAGCAACTACGGCGTCGGCGGCTACCTGCCGTATGATCCCTACACCGGCCCGACCGACGCGCAGGCGAAGCAAGCGGGGTTCGCCGATGCCGCCGAAATGGTCAAGCAGATATGGAAGGCGGTCGATGATCACGCGGTCGCGGACAACTGGCTCCCTGTCGCCTGGAACCTCTGCGACGAGCCAATAGGCGACGCCATCCCACCGGTTGTGCGCAACGCCAAACTGCACCGCGACGCCGCCAAGGGGCTGCAACGCACCTTCTTCAGCGGCGCCACCTCGATGACGGGCAACGACCCGAAAGACCCGCACTACGACCTCGTCCGCGCCCTGCAGATCCCCAACCTCAATGGCCACGACGAAGCTTCCCTCGGCGTCATCAGGGACGCCGGCGGCAGGTTCGCCTTCTACAACGGCGGCAACCGCTGGACCTTCGGTCGCTACATGAAGATGCTGGTCCGTAAGCACCAACTCGCACTGCGGCTGACCTGGCACTACAACGTCGCCGCCGGCGATCCATACTACGCCCTCGACTGTCGCGAGGACGACTACTGCTGGTTCAACACCAACGCCAACGGCGACCTCGTCCCCTCGCTCCAGATCCTCGGGAGCATCCTGCCGGGGCTCAACGACTCCCGGTACCTCTGCACACTGGAGCGACTGCTCAAAGAGAAGCCAAACAACGCCAACCACGCGAAGTCACAGGCAGTGTTCGACGAGATGATGGGGCTGGAAGCTGGAAAGGACCGAGACCGTCAAGCCGACTTCGACGCGGATCGGGCGAAGGTGGTTGAGGCGATCACGGCGTTGCTGTGAACCGCGGAGTGGCTGCGCCAGCCGGTCATGGCAGACTGAGAACGACGGGTTCGAGCTTTACCGGGTCGTGCTGGCGAACCCGCTGCCCCTTGGCCCAGTCGCTCGACCCCCGAAGTCCCGGTTGCTCTTGTTTGGGGGATTGGGTACAAACAACAGCCTCGCGGCACACCGTGCCCGACGAGTGGACGGTCTGCGCCGGAAGGATGCAACAACGCTCAAGCGCCTGTACGTAGACAACTACAAATGCCTGGTCAATTTCGACCTGCGTTTCGACCGGCTGAGCCTCCTACTGGGGCAGAATGGTTCCGGGAAACCCTCTGTGCTTGAGGCGCTCGCCAAAGTACGCAGGTTCATCGTGGATCAGGCGAATACAGACTCGGTCTTTCCCCACGGCAGCCTCACTCGCTGGCAGGAATCCAGGCTGCAAAGGTTTGAGATCGAGGTCGAGAGTGACGAGGGCGACTACACGTACAAGCTGGTGATTGAGCACGAGGTGGACCGAAACCGCAGTCGCGTGGACTTGGCGGAGCTGTCGCTAAGCGGACGCCCGCTCTTCGAGTTCCGGCAAGGCGAGGCGCAACTGTATCACGACGACTTCACTCAGGGCCCGAAGCACCCCTTCGACTGGCGCCAGTCCGGGGTGGGCTTTCCCCAGCCGAGGCACGGCAACAAGAAGCTGATCTGGTTTCGCGAGCGGATGGCGCGGAAGTCGTCTGCAAGATGGACCCCTTCTCCATGTCGGCTGAGAGCGAAAGCGAGGAGCCAGACCCCGGCGACAGGATGACGAACTACGCGTCGTGGTACCGCTTTCTCTCCCAGGAGCGACAGAGCAATGTGTTTGATCTCACCACAAAGCTCCGCGAGGTTCTGGATGGGTTCCAGTCGTTTGGCTTGCCGCAATGGGGGGAGAAGCACCGCTTGCTGAGGCTCGCGTTCCGACCAGAAGGGATGACCCGCGACCTCACCTACGACTTCGACGAGGTCTCAGAGGGTCAGCGGGTGCTCGTTGCCCTCTACAGACTGCTCTACGCTTTCCGAGACGAGGGGCACACGTTGTGCCTGGACGAGCCCGACAATTTCGTCGCCCTTCGCGAGATCCAGCCATGGCTCATGGAGCTTCAGGACACCTGCCTTGGCGGCAGCGGCCAGGCCGTGCTGGTCTCACACCATCCCGAGATCACCAACTACTTGGCGCCCTCGTGCGGGTTCTGGCTCGCCCGTGAGGCCGAAGCCCCCGTACGCGTCACCAAACTGGCGGGCACTGGTGAGGAAGGGCTGCAGCTCTCGGAGATCATCGCCAGGGGTTGGGGAGATGGGTAGGCGGAGAGCGCCAGTGGTCTTGCTATGCGAAGACCGGCAGCAGGAGACGTTCGCGAGGAGTTTCCTTCTCGCGAGGGGGTTCCGGCACGACCAGATCCGCAGCGTTGTCTGTCCGAGCGGCCGGGGGGCCGGAGAGAAGTTCGTCCGAGCTCGCTTCGCACAAGAGTTGTGCGCAATCCGCCGTCGCCCCGTCGCCCCGAGTCTCGGCGTCCTCATTGATGACGATGGGGCAGGGACGCAGCAACGTCTGGGGCAACTGGGGACCGCCTGCGACGACGCTGGCGAGCCACGGCGCTCCGTCGAGGACTCAGTGGGTGTCTTTGTCCCGAGCCGCAACATTGAGACGTGGCTGCGTTTCCTTGAAGGCCAGTCGGTCGACGAGAACACCAACTACAAGTCCCCCGGTGCGGCCGTCGTCGGGTGCCGGCCCCATGTGCGGCAGCTTCTACACCTGTGTGCGAGTGGTCTGCCCGACGATGCGCCCCGGTCGCTTCGGGCGGCTTGTCCGGAAGCGGAACGGCTGTGTGGCACTTGACACAGGGCGTTGTTCCGTTCACAGCGCCTTCGGCTCGCCGTCGAGGCCGCGGTGGTAACCAGGAGAGCCTCCGGGAACAGCGAAGAAGAGAGGAAGGGGACCGGGCAACGCTCGGAGAGCCGAAGGAGAGGCAATGAGTCGCTACCACCTCGCTGACGCAACACTGAAGTGCAGACCTTGCGCCCTGCTCGTGGTGGGCGCCTCGATGCTGCTTCTCTCGGGGTGCGGCAGATCCACGGAGGCTGAAGAGATGAGTGAGCGACCGCGCCAGCAGGCAATCGAGCGGGTTTTTCGGGGTGAGTTTCAGTGGCGCCTCGGCCCGATGCTGTTCGCGCCCACAAAGTCGCCTGACGATACGTACTACTCCGTCAAAGACCCTTCGATCGTCTTCCACGGCGGTAGCTGGCACTTGTTCGTCACCGTGCGTGGCAAGGCGCGGAGCCACCAGATCGAGTACCTCGCCTTCACCGATTGGGGCAAGCCTGAAGAAGCCACGCGTCAGATGCTGACGATGCACTCCGGTCACTTCTGCGCGCCGCAGGTGTTCTACTTCGAGCCGCACCGCAAGTGGTACCTGGTCTGCCAGGCCAGCGACGAGTCGTGGGACCCGAAGTACGGCGCCGCCTACGCGACGACCGACGACATTGCCGATCCCGACTCATGGAGCAAGCTGCGACCGCTCGGTCACAAGCACGCCGAAGGCAAGGCGGGCTTAGACTTCTGGATCATCTGCAACGACGCGAAGGCACACCTCTTCTTCACCACCCTCAACGGCAAGATGTGGCGAGAGGAGACCTCGCTGACCGACTTCCCCACAGGCTGGTCCGAACCGAAGCTGGCGATTCAAGGCGATGTCTTCGAGGCCAGCCACACGTACAGGCTCAAAGGGCTCGACAAGTACCTCACCGTGATTGAAGCGCAAGGCGGTCACGGCTGGCGGTACTTCAAGGCGTACGTGGCGGACCGGCTGGACGGCGAGTGGACGCCCGTTGCCGACACGAAGGAGAAGACGTTCGCAAGTATGGCGAACGTGACGCCGGTGGGCAATCGCTGGACCGACTGCATCAGCCACGGGGAGCTTCTCCGCGTCGGTTGCGACCAGCGGCTGGAGGTGGACTCGGCCGACCTCCGGTGTGTCTTCCAGGGCGTGTTGGACAAGGACCGAGGCGACAAGCCGTACGGGGAGATCCCGTGGCGGCTGGGGCTGTTGGCGCCCTTGACCGCCGGGGGAGCCGGGCAATGAGCGCTCAAGCCGCAGGTTCACTTGCCTGCCTCTGCATGGGGTCGGTAGTGGGTGCGGTACCCCTGGAACTGGTGCGTGACGGCAAGAGCACCGCGTCTCTCGTCGTCGCGGGCGACGCGCCTCCCACGGTCGCCCGGGCGGCAGCCGAACTCCAGGAGTATGTTGAACGCTCCACCGGCGCGCGCCTGCCCATTCTCACGGACCGGCGGCCGGAAGGTGGGATCAGCGTGTTTGTTGGCGAGAGCCGGTTCACGCGCGCGTTGGGGATCTCGCTTGACGGTGTCGGCCCGGACGGATACCGGTGGCTGACCGCCGCCGACTGGATCGCCATTGTGGGGCGGGACTATCGTGGGCAGCCGATCCACGGCATGCGCAATCCGTGGCAGCCGCATGAGGTCTACAACCCGCAACTGAAGCTCGGCGCCTTCGGGGAAGCGGGCACGCTGTCCGGTGCCGACCACTTCCTGGAGCGCTTCCTGGGCGTTCGCTGGTTCATGCCCGGCGATTTCGGGACGGTCGTGCCGAAGCACGCCGATCTCTTTATTCCCCCGCTGGACCTGACGCGCGCGCCAGACTTCGAGTACCGCTACCCCTGGTTCTGCAACTTCGACATTGCGCCGGACGACGCCCTGTGGTTCCGGCACGTGGGCTTCGGCGGTGTGGCGCCGGTGCAGGCTATCGACTCCTTCCGCATGTTCCTCAAGTACAAGGACGATCATCCGGACTGGTTCGCCCTGGTGGATGGCGAGCGCGACTTCGCCAGCCTCTGCTGTGTGGTCGGCGGAGGCAACTTGTGCCTCTCAAACGAGGCGCTCCTGCAGCAGATGGCCGCCGACATTGGCGCCTACTTTGATGAGCACCCGGACCAACGCTTCTTCCCGGTAGCCCCCAATGACGGGATGACCCGCGTGTGCGGATGCGAACGCTGCGCCCCGCAGGTGCAGCCCGACAGGGGCGAGGCGGGTTGCTTCTCGGACTACTTCTGGGGCTTCGTCAACCGCCTCGCGGCGGAAGTCGCGCGCACGCACCCGGGCCGCTTTCTCGGCACGATTGCGTACGAGGGATACCGCGACCCGCCTGACAACCTGACTCGCCTGCACCCCAACGTCGCGGTGATGCTCTGCCAGACCCGGGGCAGCTTCGCCGACGCGGACCACCTGCGCAAAGCCCGGGAACTGGTGAACGCCTGGCGAACCAAGACGGATCGGCTCTACCTCTGGGAGTACTACCGCTACAACCTGCCGCCGTTCCCGTGGTGTCCGGTAGCCTACCCGCACCTGATCGCCGCCGACCTGGCGTTCCTGAAAGGCGCTTCCCGGGGCGAGTTCATCGAGTCCGAAAGCTGGCGGGCCGGCGAGGAGTCCCGGATTCACTACCCGGCGATGCAGCACCTCAACCTGTACGTCACCGCGAAGTGCCTGTGGGACGCAGACCTGGACGTTGACGCGCTGCTGCAGGACTACGTCACGAGCTTCTACGGGCCGGCAGCCGGGCCGATGGCTGCGTTCTGGAAGCAAGCCGAGGCCCTGCACGCCGCCCGTCCCTTGGCCACGGAAGTGATGAAGTACCCGCTGGGAGACCTCGACAGCTTGCTGAAGCTGCTGGCCGACGCCAGCGCGGCAACCGCCCCCGAGACGGACTACCGCCGCCGTGTTGCGTTGGTCCAGAGCGACGTGCAGAAGCTGCGCGATACCCTCTCTACTCCGCTGGTCACCAAAGCGCCGGAGATGGACTGCTGCCTCGCGGCCGGGCCGGTTCAATTGGATGGTGCGCTCGACGATCCCGGCTGGCGCAACGCGCTGCCGCAGGGGTTCGTGCTGAAGAACGGGGAAGCACCGCCGTATCACTCGTGGCTGGTGAGCACCCACGACGCCCAACACCTTTACCTCGGCATCGTCAACGTCGAACCGCGCTTGGGCGCGTTGGGCACATTGGCCGGACCTGACCACCCCGAGGCGGGCATCTGGGACGACGACTGCGTCGAGGTGTTTGTCTCGCCCGACGCCGCCAACCCCAAACGAGCCTATCAGCTCATCGTCAACGCTGCCGGGAAGACGTGGGACGGCGCCTACGGGCTGCCCGAGCCCGGCCCCGGGCTGTTCGGTTGCCAGCCCGCGTGGGACTGCCAAGGGCTGCGCGTCGCAGTCGGGAAGACGGGGAACCGTTGGACCGTGGAGCTGGCAATCCCGCTTCAGTCGGTGGGGCTGTCCGGCGCAGCCCTGCCTGACCGAGTTGCCCTCAACGTCTACCGCTGCCGAAGGTGCGGCGAAGCGCCCGTCTACACGGGCTGGTCGCCGCCTCTCGCCGAACAGCACTACGCGCCCGAACGGTTCGGCACCCTCTGGCTCAAGGCCACCAACGCACCGCCCCGCGAGACTGCGCGCCTCGTGCCGCTATCCACCGACGACGTCGGCTCCGGCGCCGCCTCCGGCCCCGGGTGGTATACGCCGGGCGGTGTTCTGGACGGCAAGCCCTTCGTCGGCAACCCCAACACCCTCCTCCGGCGCGACCGGATGGTCCTCCGCTTCGACTTGGCGCCGCTGGCCCTCACCCACGGTGAACGCGGCGTGAAGAGCGCCACGCTCCGCCTTTTCCCGGTGGGGTTCTCCGGGCCCGACGACACCCGCCTCACTGAGCTATCCCACCTGCAGTACGACACCGCCGTCCTGAACTGGAAAGACATAGTGAACGACAGCGCCACGGTTGTCGGCGTCCTCGACGCCCGCCGCAACACCGCCCTCGCCGACGGCCTCACGTACGACGTGACAAAGCAAGTCAACGCCGACTTGGCGCTGGGTCGCCCCGCCGTCTCCTTCCGCCTCCGCGATTTGGCATCCGAGGAAGGCAACCCCGAGATGAAGCCCGACGGGCTGTGCTTCCCGGACTACCGGTCGGGTAACCTGCGGCTGGAAGTGGAGTAGGGGCGGCGGACCGCCCAGCAGTCGCCGGTAGCCGCCAACTGCTCAGAGGGTCGCAGTCGGCGGCTTGCTGCCGGGCTTGGGCCGGCGCTCCCGCGGTACCCGGGGTCGGCTCTTCGTCTCCTCCGCGTTGGGTCCAAGGAGGCCGCGAACGCTGTAGCCGTAGGCGACCATCATCCGCACGACGGTGTCCCGGGCGGTGTCGCGCTGTGCCGCTGCGAGCGAGACGTCGCGCTGGAGCGCGGCACAGGCGGCGTGTTTCTGCTGGAGGTCGGTGATCGCCGCCTGGAACTCAGCCAACGTGATGCCGCCCAGCTTGACTGCCTCCCCGATCTTCCGCCAATGCGCCTCGAACTCAGGCGCCAGGCCGAGCAAGCCTTCCGCGGTGTGTGTTGCCAGGGCAGTTCTTCCTCCTTGTTGGTTGGGAGCTGCTCCGTTGGCGGCGCAGCGTGGAAGGCGGGAGGACCGCCTACCCCATGTGTCGCGGCATCCAGATTGTAGCCGCCGGGTCGTGCAAGGTGCTCGCGAAGCGAGGCAAACAGGTCCCGGCCCTCCGGGAGCTGCACCCGAGGCGCCGCAACCTGGCCCCGGCGCCACGGGGCCTGCTTGCGAAGGCACACAATGTGGCCCCGGCGATACAGGACCTGCAGAGAGAGGACTGAGAGCAGGCCCCGACGCTCCGGGGCCTGCAGGAAGACGGCTGCGACTTGGCCCCACCGCTCCGGGGCCTACACACAACACCGTGCGGCCTGGTCCCGAATCCCCGGGGCCTGGAGGTGAAGCGCCGGGATCGGGTCCCGGGGTTCCGGGGCCTGCACTGAGGACCAGAAGGCTTGCTCTCGACCGGGTGAGCGGTCGGGGCAATGCGCCTCCGGCTACTCCGGCACGTAGAACAACTCGAACACCCGCTCACGCTGCGGGACGGCGTTGGCCATCGGCGGGCTGTGCCACTCACTCACTGTCAATGGAACGGCGTCGTAGGCAACGGGGCGGCCGTCCCGCCTCGCGCGCACGACGCAGGTGCACTCGCCCGCGCGGACCTGCTGCCAGTCGAGCTGGGCTTCCCAGTCGGTCCAAAGCCCGTCCCAGGTCGCCGTCATCGGCCGCCAGTCGCCATGGGCGACGCTCCACTCGACCGAATCAACCGGCGCCTCGGAGGACCACGTCTGCACATGCAGCGGCACCGAGGCGAACACGCTGACGGGGCGCACCTGCGGACGCGGACCGCCGGTGTGCACGCCGCCAACGTGCACGAGGCCGATCTGCGCGGGGGCGCGCATCTCCTGTGAGCCAAGCTCGCGCCAGAACGTCCGCAACACGCCGGCGTCGAAGTGAAACAGGCGGTAGCCCGGTCGCACAGGGAACGACCAGTAGGGCGGGATGCCCGTCCACTGCCAGCCCGTCAGCGCGCCTGCGTTGATCGTCTGCACGCCACCTACGGTCCACTCACCACAGCGGTGCCAGTGGCCGGTGATCATCGAGCGCACGTCGTGGCCGCGAAGCAGCGCCAGGAACTCATCGGCGTTGGAGTCGCGCCAGTTGTCGTGGTAGTTGTCGCCTTCCGGCAGGATCGGCGCGTGGTAGGCGACGAGCTTGGTCCGCCCCTCCGCGCCGGCCAACTGGGAGTCCAGCCAGTCCATTTGCTCGGGCGGCACTATGGCCTTCCACGCACCGTCAGGCTGTCGGCGGAGGTCGTCGAACAGCACCACGCGCAGACCGTCCATGTCCACCGCGTGCCGTGTCGGCCCGAGCCACTCCTCCCACGCCGAGCCATCCGGCTCGCCCCACAGGTCGTGGTTGGCCGGAACGGCGTACAAGTCGAGCGGAGTGCCATCGACGAGCGAGCAGTAGACCTCCAGCTCATCGCGCCGACCCGAGCACACCAGGTCAGCGGTCACCAAGACGCACTGCGGCTGCGGAGTCAGGTGCTCCAGTTCCTCGAGGGCCAAGCGGAGGTTGCGCTTGGCTTGCTCGCCATTGAGGTCGTTGTTGCCGACATGGAGGTCAGTCAGTTGGGCGAAGTAGAGTCCTTGGTTCACAGGTGTGGGATCCCTTCCGCGGCGCCGTGCTAAGCGTGTTCCCGAGGTTTGACGGGTGTGATCCTGTTTCCTTGCGGGCCGCCAATTTGCCGCAAAGGTCTCTGCCGAGCGATGCTTCGGTCACGGCTGCTCCGCCACTTCCGGCGGCGGAGCCTCGGCGGGAACCTCCACCTTCTTGAGTGCCTCCACAGCATACTCGCGCACCTTCGGGTCCGCGTCCCGGGTCGCCTTCCGCAGCGCGGGTAGCGCCGAACGTACGGTTTGCGGCTCAGCGGCAAGATGGAGCAGGGCCCAGGCTGCTTTGCGGCGCAGCGCCGCCGGGTTCCCGCCACTGAGCGACTCGACGAGGGCTGGCACGACCGAAGCACCCACTGAAGCCAGGGCGTACTCGGCGGCGATGTCGTCCTCGGGCTGCGCCCGCAGGTGCGCCAGCAGCGCGGCGGCGATCCGGTCCTTCTCGGGTTGGGTGAGACCGGGCTGTCGGCTCACCAGGCTCTGCAGGGACTGCGCGGTGGCATGCCGGACCCGAATGTCCGGGTCGTCGAGGGCCGCTGTCAGCGGCCCGAGTGTCTGCGGGTCCCAGGTCGTGGTCCGCGTAGGTCGGCGGGCGTAGCCGCCGAGGACCTTCACCGCGCCGGCGCGCACCGGCGCCTCCGGGGACTTTAGTTGCCGCAGCCAGTGCTCCGTGGGCTTGCCTTGGTAGCGCCAGCACGGCCGCACGGTGTAGACCCCGAAGCCGACCGCGCCGAGAAGGGCGAGGGCGATCAGCCAGACCACCACGAAGGCGGATTTGCTGCGACTGGATGCCGCCTGCGGCCGGGCTACCGCATCCACCGCAGTCGCGAGTCTGTCATGGGTCGGCCGCGCCTCCGTCCGTCTGCTCCCGCCGCCCAACAGACCGCCGAGTGCGATCAGGATCCACCCGCCAACCATGAGCAGCCAGAACAGGTACTGGGCGATTCCCGGTCTGAGTTCCGAAGCTCCCAGCCAGAACGGCACGTACTGCACAGCGAACGACCCGACAACGCAGAAGAGCCCCACGCCCTGAAGCACATTGCCCATCGCTGAGGGACGGCGCACCCGGCGGTGCGTGTGGCAGACGGGGCATTTAATCAAGTCCGGCTGCACCGATTGGCCGCAGTTGCGGCACGCAGGGAGTCGGGCGGGCCGCGGCGCCGGGGACCTGCCGTCGCCGGTCGGCAGTTCCCAGCCGGCCAGTCGAAAGACCGCAAACGCCAGTCCCACCACCGCCGCGCCGCCGCAGAAGCCCAGCACCCACCAGTCGGCCCCGAAGCCGCTGCCGTGCCGTGAGGTCGCGAAGAGGGCAACGCTGCCAGCCAACCCGCCGATCAAGAAGCCTGCCACGCCACCCAGGAACGCGCCGCCCATGAGGTTCCACACGGCGCCGCGGAGCCGGCCCCCTGCCAAGTCCGGAGACAGTCCGAGTCCGAGCGGGGTCAACCCCACCCACTCATAGAGCGTGAAGAGCGCGAAGGGCCATTGGTCTGGCTGCAGCGCCACTCTGCGGTAGTACCAGAGCGCGCCAATGCCGACGCCGTGCCACAACAAGGCCAGGGCAGAAGCGATCACGTGGCGCGTCGCCGGACTGAGACGCGCCGCGTGTGGGGCGACGCCCACACCCACGCCAACCGCAACGAAGAGCATCCCGAAGAACGCTTCCGCGCCCGAACTGAAGCCTCCGGAGCAGGACCAACCGCCGTCGTCAAACGAGCTGCTCGGCACGTAGTGACTGCTCAGCGGGAGTGCCATCTCGCCAAACTGTGAGACTGCCCCGAGCAGGCAGGCCAGCCCGGCACCGGCGAAGACGCAGCCGCCCAGGGCAAAGAAGCACCCGCCGACAGTGTTCATAGCCCGGCTCTCCCGCGTCGGTCCATTCGAGACCGCACCCACCGCGAGCCGGCGGGGTGGCTTCTCATCGAGTCTGCTCACGGCGCCTACCTCCCAGTCAGCCGCCTCATGTCCGGCGGCCACTACTCAGCCACCGCCTCTCCCTTCAGCGTCAGCACGTACAGTTCGTTTCGGTCGCGGACATCCACACCGGCACCCTCGACCACGGTCACGACGACGGCGACTTGCTTGCCGTCGGGTGAGGGATAGAGGTCACAGACTTCGCCGGCGGTGGTGAGCTGCAGGTGCTTCTCGTCGCGGGCGCGGAGGAGCCAGGCGTGGGCATTGCCTTCGTCGCTGGTGGCGTAGAAAAGACCAGCTCCCTTCGCCGGCCAGCAGAGGGTGCTGACGTCGGTCTTCAGCAACTGCCGGCGCTTGCCGTCGGCAACGGTCAACACCCACAGCCCGGGCGCGTCATCGACGCCCGTGTACGCGACGAGCCCGCCTTTGGGCGAGCAGGCCAGCGCGGAGCCGACGGCCGGGAGGAGCTTCTTGGCGCCGGTGCCATCGGCGCCGATCACCCACAGTTCCGGCGGACCCTCCATCGACTTCCACAGCGAGAACAGGAGCTTGCTGCCGTCGGGCGACCACAGTGGATCGTGGAACGGGGCACCCTCCTTGACAACGTCCCGCAGGGCCTGGGTCTCAACGTCGACGATGGCTAAGGGCGCGCAGAACTCCGGGCCGTCTGCCTTCTCCAGGGCTGCGAGCAGGGCTTTCCAGTTGCCGCCGGAGAACGCCAGGCTCCGACTGTCCGGCGACCAGGCCAGGACAGGTAACTGTACGCCGTAGGGCGTGCGCTGCGACCGGCCCGTCGCCGGGTCGCAGAACACGATCTGTCCGCCCTCGAGGATAGAGCCGGAGACATAGGCCAAGCGCTTTCCGTCGGGTGACCACCGAACCCCGAGACACTACTCCACCTTGTCGGGAGGCGCTTTGGTGTCGCACTTGGTCAGTTGCCGGGCGTCGGTGCCATCGGCATTGGCCAACCAGAGGTCGCCGACGGTGAAGCCCATAGTGAAGGTCCCGGTCACCGTCTCGCCGCCGGCGGTCATGGGTTCAGTGCTCTTGAAGTCCACCTTGTAGCCCTTCAGGAACGCGACCTGCTTGCCATCGGGCGACCAGGCAAGGTTGCCTTTCATCGGGTCTGCGGTTTGACCGAGGGGGACCACTTGCGCCACGAACTATTGATTGACCTTCAGCGGGGACGCGCCTCGTGGCGCGGGTCCCCCGAAGACAGCAGCCGTCGTTGCCAGTAGGGACAGTAGTGCCAGTGTGCCTGTGTGTGCCTTCTCTCTGCTGCGCATCTCGGAACTCCTTGGACTGTCAGAATGGGCCAACGGACTACCGAACGCTTGGCTGGCTCTGCGGTCTTGCTTGCTGGATCAACTTCCCTCCCACAGTCGCGGAGGCCAACACCACCCGCAACGCATTGTCAGCTCTTCCGACCCGGTTTGGCTCAACACCTCTTCCAGCAGGACCTGCTCACCGTGCGTCAGGTCTGACGTGTGCATTCTCCCTCCTCACGGTTCCGTTCCCGGCTTCGTGGGCCCGCTCTATGCTCTTGCTTCGTTGTCGCGTCGGTCAGTCCTTTCGTTGTCGCCGCTGTCGAACGCTCCGGGCTGCACCCAGGCAGGGAACGGGCGACAGCCGGCGAAGAGGAGCCGCCGGAAACAATGCCTCCCCAGGAGGAGGCGTAAGTGAGGTTGCCCGATGCGCTCGATCCGGATTGCCGGTCTTTTCCCCTACGTCTTCTGCGTTGCTGCGGCAACGCTCAGTGGAGGCGTCCGCGCGGAAGAACCCATCCTGTCAGTGGTCTTCGACATGGACACCGCCCGCCACCAGCCCGGGACGTTCGGCAACGACAAGACGCCGGCCGGGACGGTGGAGATGGTTGCGGGCAAGTTCGGGAAGGCGTGCCAGTTCAGCTTCGTCGAGGAGTCGCGGGGCGGGTTCTTCACGGCGTCAGTCAAGCCGTCGCCTGAGTGGGATCAGGCGGCAGGGCTGAGCTTCTGGGTGAAGGGCGATGGCTCCACTAACTGGGGCGGTTTGGAGTTGATCGACAACGCCGACTACGCGCTGCGCTACGGGTACTGCTTCCCGCTGGACTCTACCGAATGGCGGAAGATCACGGTGCCGTGGTACGACCTGATCCCCGAGCTGCCCGCGGGCAAGCTGGTCGATCCCGCGAAGGGCTACGCGCCCTCGGGTTTCGGCAGCGTGTGGTTCGGCAAATGGTACTACTGGGGCGATTACCCGGCGCACTCGTTTGCGGTGGATCAGGTTGCCCTGGAGAAGTCCCTCCCGGTGGACGTGGCGGACTACACCCCCGCCGCGCCGGGCTTGCCGCGTTTGCTGGCGAAGCTGAAGGCGAAGCGGCCTGTCACCGTGGTGACCATGGGCGACTCCCTTAGCGACAAGCGCCACTGGACCAACCGGGAGGTGCTCTGGTCGGAGGTGCTCGCCAAGAAGCTGGAAGAGCAGTTCGGCAGCAAAGTGACGCTGGTCAATCCGGCCATCGGTGGCACGCAGCTCACGCAGAACCTGATCCTCATGCCACGCCGGCTGAAGGAGACGCCGACGCCGGACCTGGTCACCGTCTGGTTCGGCTTCAACGACTGGGACGCCGGGATGCGCGGCGAGCACTATAAAGAGACCCTCCGCTTTGCCGTGGACCGAATCCGCCGCCTGACCGGCGGCGCCAGTGAAGTTCTGCTGGTGACCACTTGCCCGGCAGTGGAGCGCTGGGACACGATGGCGGAGTTGGCCGAAGCAGCCCGCGCCGTGGCGCAGGAGAAGAAGACCGGGTTTGCCGACGTTGCGGCCGCATTCCACGCGGCGGGTGCGGACGCGGCGGCCCGCGAGACGCTGTACTGCCGGGACAAGGTGCACTTGGGCGCCGCAGGGCACGAGTTGGCAGCCGCGACCGTCTTGGCTGCGGTGACTGCCGGCGAGGGGTGAGCGGTGCCAAGAGACGCTGAGAGGAGCGTGAGCACAGTGGCGCAAAGAGTGGGGATCGCGTTGCGGAAGTGGACGCCACTGATCGCGCTGGCGCTCGCCGCACAGCCGGTCCGGGCGGATGTTGTGCTCTTGGATGAGTACTGGACGCCGGAAATCTCGGTCAACGACGTCGTTGCTACCGAGATCGATGCCAAGGAAGTCGGCGACCCAACCGTGGCGAAGAGCGGCGACATCGCCGCGGTCCTCACCAACGACACGGGCTGGCCGAACGTGCGCTTCCGGGGCGCGGCGACCCTCAAGCTCGCGGACGTCCCGCCCGGCGACAGCGAAGTGCGCCTCTGGTACCGGACCGACAAGTGGGACGGCAAGTGGCAACTCCAGCTCTGGGTCCACCGGGACGGCCTGACGGACGCGGGGCCGGCCAAGGTGCTCGAAGCGCCGTTCGCCGGCGGCGGCGACGACGGCAAACTCCTGGCCGATGACGAATGGCACCAAGCGAAGGGCGTCCCGGCGGCCGCCGGCGACTACGCGCGTCTGCCCAAAGACGAGCGGTTGGTGACGTTCGTGTGGTTGGTCCCGATGGACGGGTGGGACAAGTCGCACGGCGCCTACGTCGATCGCTGCGAGATCGTGGTGACCAAGGGGCCGAAGAGCAGCGTGCCCGCGCCCAAGCCGCTGCGACGCGTCCGTTCGAAGCCCGGCGCGCAGACGGCCGGCGCGGGGTGGGTCTGGTGGGAAGCGGAAGACGGCATTGAGCAGAACCTGCCGGGGGGCGGCGCCTACGGCCCGGACACAGAAGCGCAACAGGACCTGCTATCGAACGGCTGGTGGCTGCAGCACCACGGCTGGGCTGATGCCAAGGCGAGGTGGGAAGTGAGCGTGCCCGAAACCGGCAAGTACACACTGTGGGCTCGCGGCTCCGGTCCCGACGGCCACTTCCGCTTGCGGTGGAACCAGGACCCGTGGCAGACGTTTGGCGCCGATGACTTCAAACCAGTCGACTGGACGCTGATCCGGGACATGGGCTGGTGGCAGATGGAGGTCTGCTGGGCGCCGATCGGCCAGGTCGAACTGAGGAAGGGGAAGCAGACGCTGTCGCTGGAGGGGCTGCCGGACTGCGGCGGCATGACCATCGACTGCTTCTGCCTGACCAGCAAGCCGTGGACGCCGAAGGGGAAGGCGAAGCCGGAGGCGCACGCAAAATGACGGAATGCGCTGCGGAGCCGAAGGCTCCAACCCGGCGCACGGAATCCACACCACCTACTGGAGGAGATCCCATGGACCAAGCAAACACCCCAGCCTCATTGATGGACCTCGTTGCCTACCAGGAGGGAACGGTAGTAAGCAAGACGCTGCTCAGCAAGCAGACGGGCACTGTCACGCTCTTCGCCTTCGACAAGGGCCAGGGATTGAGCGAGCACACCGCGCCGTTCGACGCCATGGTCTGCGTGCTCGACGGCGTGGTCGAGATCACCCTCGGCGGCGAGCCGGTGACCGTCAGCCAGGGCGAGATGATCGTCATGCCGGCGAATGTGCCCCATGCGTTGAGCGCCAGGGAACCGTTCAAGATGATGTTGGTGATGATCCGGTCGTGAGAGCGCTTCGTGGCGCCGTTCAGGTGGTGGCCGCCGTCAGTGGGCCAACGGAGGAAGGGTGCCGGCGGATCAAGAGCCGGGGAGAGTAGAGTGAACGCCTGCAACCGGTACTCGCACATGAATCTGGTGGTGCCCCTCATGCTTACAGTATCGACCGCAGTTCCCCCGCTCACCCAGGCGGGTGCCGAGCCGGCGCCAGTCAGCGAGACTGCCGCGGCACTCGGGCAGGAGATCATCGGCCCGAACCAGACGATGACGGAGGCGCAGGACTACCTGGAGGCGCGCGTGCCGGTGCTTCCGTCGTTCTTTTCGGCGGAGGAGTGGAGCCGGTATGCCGACCAACTTCGCGCAGAGGTATTGAGCCGGGTGGTCTTCCGGGGCGAAGCGGCAGCGTGGCGCGCCGCCGCCGCGGGGCTGGAGTGGCTTGACACCCTTCCCGGCGGACCAGGCTATCGCCTCAAGAAGCTGCGGCTCGAAGTGGTGCCCGGGCTGTGGATCCCGGCGATCCTGTACGAGCCCGACCACCTGGACGGCCCCGTCCCGGTGGTCCTCAACGTAAACGGGCACGAGCCCGCGGGGAAGGCGGCTGCGTACAAGCAAGCCCGGTGCATCAACCAGGCGAAGCGCGGCATGCTCGCGCTGAACCTCGAATGGCTCGGCATGGGGCAACTCAGCCGGGCGGGGTACTCGCACGCCCGGATGAACCAACTCGACCTGTGTGGCACCAGCGGGTTGGCGCCGTTCTTTCTCAGCATGAAGCGCGGGCTGGACGTGCTGCTCGCCCACCCGAATGCTGACCCACACCGCGTGGCGGTGACCGGCCTGTCGGGCGGCGGTTGGCAGACGATCTTCTTCAGTGCCCTCGACACGCGGGTGACGTTCTCGTGCCCGGTTGCCGGCTACTCCAGCTTCCGCACCCGCATTCGGCACTTCAAAGACCTGGGCGATTCGGAGCAGACGCCCTGCGACTTGGCGACGGTGGCCGACTACACACACCTGACGGCGATGGTCGCTCCGCATCCGCTGCTCTTGACCTACAACTCGAAGGACAACTGCTGCTTCGAGTCGGGCTACGCGCTGCCCCCGCTGCTGGCAGCGGCGGCGCCCATCTACGAGCTGTTCGGCCGCGGCAGCTTTGTGCGCTCGCACAGCAACGATGACCCGGGCGACCACAACTACCTGCTGGACAACCGGCAGGCGCTGTACCGGATGCTGGGTGAGTTCTTCTACGGTGGCGACACCAGCTTTGACGCCAAGGAGATCCCGTCCGACGCAGAAGTGAAGGAGCCGGACGAGCTTGGGGTTGAGTTGCCGGCGCTCAACGAGGACTTCCACACGCTGGCGTTGCGCTTGAGCCAGTCCCTGCCGCGCGACGGCAATCTGCCGACCAACGCTGCCGAAGCGCGAGAGTGGCAACAGCGGAAGCGGTCGGAGCTACAAGGCGTCGTCCGCGCAAAGACCTGGACTGCCGCCGCGGAGGGAGTTGGCAGCGGGACTGCCGGGGAGGTCGCCACGGCGCGCTGGCTGATTCGAGTTGGCGAGGCTTGGTCCGTTCCAGTCGTAGAACTGACCAAGGGCGCGCCTTCCCAGACCACGCTGCTGATAGCCGACGATGGCCGACAGAGCGCGGCCGCCCACGCCGAGGAGTTGTTGGCCGTCGGTCACCGGGTCGTCGCTACGGACCTTTTCTACTTCGGAGAGTCGCGGATTCCTGAGCGCGACTACCTGTTCGCGCTGCTCGTGTCTGCCGTGGGCGACCGGCCCCTGGGCGTGGAGGCCAGCCAGCTCGCAGCCGTGACCCGGTGGCTGCAAGGGGAGCACGGCAAGCCGATGACGGTCCGCGCCGTCGGCCCACGGAGCAGCCTCATCGCCCTGGTCGCAGCCGGATTGGAGGCGAACGCTATGGGTGCCCTGGAACTGCACGGCGCAATGGGGAGCCTTAAGGAAGTGATCGAGCAGAACCGTACCGTTCAGGAAGTGCCCGAGCTGTTCTGCTTCGGTCTGTTGGAAGCGTTCGACGTGAAGCAGTTGGCGGCGCTGGTGGCGCCGCGGCCGGTGACGTTCGTCCGGGCCGGCGGGCGAGCGAAGGAAGAACTCGCGGGGCTGAAGGACTGGTACAGAGCGCTGGGAGCACGGCATGACCCGGTGAGATGAGCGCGCCGCCGGCCGACGCTCTGTCAGTCCTCTGGGGCACCCAACCGCCGAGGGCGGTACGTCTCCCACGTTTGGAGGCACAACTCGCCGCCCTTGCCGTTGCTCCAGTGGAAGGAGTCGAGGAACGCCTTGCCGGCGATACCGGCGAAGCCGTCTGCTCGGGCGATCTTGGCCGCTGAGTCGCTTGCGTAGGCGAGCAGGCGACGGTCGAATCCCAGCGCGGGGAGGACCACACGAACTACGTGACCAGGCACCCACCCGAAGTTGGTTGGTATCCCAGCCGCGGCGTTCCACACGAACTGACGGAGGCTGCGTTCGCTCAACACCAATTCGGCGGGGCACCCCGTGTCAGCGATGGGCCGGACGGTGCCACGACCTCGTCCACGCGGAGCACCCGGTCGCGCGACCAGGTCTACGGTGACCCAGCAACGCCCACGCTCGTCAGGAGTGCAACACCTCGGCACAGCTCACCCCTCCCAGAGCGGCAGTATTATACTCGCGAAGGTTAGGAATACACCGAAGTGGAAGTTCGCAGAACTTCACCCGTGGGCGTGTGGTGAGCACCCAACACACTGCTGTGCACGCAGAGGCGTCGAACTTGTGCAATAGCTTCGGTGTATTCCTAACCTTCGCGAGTATACCATCTGCTTCGTGTAGTCCTTGCCAGCTCGAAACACCAGCCCGCGCCGTGGACTGGGGTCCACGGCGATGAGTGCCTCTGATACTTCCTCCAGCGGGGGGGGCAGACGCAACCACCTGGCCCCGCGACAGCCCCACCCACTGACCTGCGTGCGTTTCTGCCATCTCCACGGCCAGCCGCCGGGCAAGCTGCTCGTTGAGCCTGCGCTCCTCCTCGATGGTTAGGCGCCCCTTCGGCTTGGTGGATGTTGCTGTGGGAGGCGTGGTGATCTCCTCTCTGCCGGACCGACGAGCACCGCTCCTTGTGTGCCGGCACCTGCGAAAGCATGATAGTCAACGGTTGACTTCCGGCCAAGGCGGGACATTCTCCGGCGTTCGTTGGGTGACCTCAGTGCACGGTCTGAGCTTTACGCACAAGGAGGCAAGCGCTGCGCCAGCGTCGAACAATGAACCACCCTTCAGTACCGGCGAACGCAGAGAATGCACCGACGAGACTTCCTCAAGGCAGGCGCGCTGGCAGCCAGTACGGCGGCAGTTTCGGTTGCCCCGCGGGCGCGGTTAGCGGCTGCGGGAAGCGCGGCGCCGGTGCCAGCCCACCAAGGAGAACCCAACATGACCATCCGCGACTACCTCGCTCGCGAAGCCAGACGGATCACGGACGGTGCGCTGTCGGAGTGCGCAGACGGTGCCACGTGGCGGCGTCTGCTTCCGGAGAAGCGGCGTCAGTACCTGGAGATGATGGGGCTGGGCGATCTGGCTCCCTACGAGCAGCGGCCGCCGCTCAATGTCACGGTCACCGGCGTCGTCGACAGACCGAAGTACCGGATCGAGAAGCTGTACTACGAGAGCCTGCCCAAGCTCTACGTGACGGCCAACCTGTACCTGCCGAAGAGCGGCAAGCCGCCCTTCCCCGGCGTCCTCTACGTGTGCGGGCACTCCGACACGCAGAAGGTGCACTACCAGGCGCATCCGCGGCGGTTCGCAGAACTCGGGTTCGCAGCGCTGGTCGTCGAGACTGTGCAGTTGGGTGAGGTCCGCGGGTACCACCACGGGTGCTACCGCGAGGGTTGGTGGCACTGGTACAGCCGCGGGTACACGCCGGCGGGCAGGGAGCTGCTGAACGGCATCCGCGGGCTGGACCTGCTGGTTCAGCGGGAAGACGTGGCCGGCGATCGCCTGGGCGTGACCGGCATTTCCGGCGGCGGCGCGGCGAGTTGGTGGATTGCAGCAGGCGATGAGCGCGTGAAGGTGGCGGCGCCCGTGTGCGGCACGGCGACGGTAGCGTCGCACGTCCACGACCGGACGATTGACGGCCACTGCGACTGCATGTGGTGGAACAACACCTACCGGTGGGATCTGGCCGACGTGGGCGGGTTGATCGCGCCGCGCCCGTTCATGATCGCCTCGGCCGACCGGGACGGCATCTTCACGATTGCGTCTATCCGCGAAGTACATCGCCAGGTCAAGCGTGTGTACGACATCTTGGGCGCCTCAAGCAACCTCCACTTGGTGGAGACCCCGGGGCCGCACTCGTACCACGAGAAGTCCCGCACGGCAATCTTCTCGCTGTTCCTGAAGCACCTGCAGGGAAGGGAGGTTTCGGCCACTGAGGTGGGCGACATTGACGAGTCGCCCGAGCAGCAGGAGTCAGCCGACACGCTGCGCGTGTTTGCCAATGGCCCATTGCCCGAGGACTTGACGCCGACCATCCAGGAACATCGGCTGCTGCCGCCGGCGCCACCCAAGATCGATGACCGGTCGGCGCTGGTGGAGACGCGACGACAAGTCGTCGCGGGGCTGCGCGAGAAGACCTTCGGCGCCTTCCCGACGCAGCCACCGCCGGTGGACCCGGAGGTTGAGTTCGAGCTGGATGTCGGCCCCATTGGGCACCGGTTCTCCTTCACCTCGGAGGAAGGCTGGCGGCTGCATGGGATGCTGATGATCGCCAAAGACACGCGACAGCCTGCGCCCGTGCTTGTCGGCTTGTGCTCGCCGGGCGAGGAACGCAACGCCACCCGGAGCATGGTCAGTCGCGTCCGCGCTCCATGGGCGAAGGTGGTGGTGGAGCCGCGCGGCACCGGCGACACGGCGTGGGGCGAGGAACTGAACTGGCACTTGCGGCGGGCCTCGGCGTGGACAGGCCGCACTCTCGCCTCCATGCGGGTGTGGGACACGCTCCGCGCCCTGGAGGCGGTGCGGCAGTTGCCTCAAGTGGCGGGAGAGCAAGTTGCGCTGGCCGCGCGCGGCGAAATGGCAGCCATCGCGCTGTATGCCGCGCTGCTCGACGGGAGCGTGTCGGCGCTGTTTCTCGAGTCGCCACCTGCTACCCAGAACGCTCCCAGTCAGCCCGACGGCCGCGGACCGGCCCTCGAGATGCTGAACTGCCTCCGGATCACCGACCTGCCGCAGGTGGCTGGACTGCTTTGTCCGGCGGAATTGGTGATGACTGGGGAGATTCCGGCCACGTATGAGTGGGCGGAGGAAGTGTACGGAAAGCTCGGCGCGGCCCATCGGTTTCGCGGCGTCGCGGACCTGAGCGAATGGCGACCGGCGTAGTTGGCGCGTTCGCTACCGGCTGCAGGACTGGCGCAAGGCCGGGAACGCACCGCCCCTCTTGTCGCGCAACCAGCAGTCTGGGCGTCTGCCGCACAAGGGCTTCAGACGAGCGCCTGAAACCACCGGCGCTCCCCCGATCAAGACAGAGGGAAGCCTACCCGCGGCAGGGAGCCGGCTCTCCCTTGGAGTCGCCCGGTGCCGGAGACTCTGCAACGCCCGCCTTGGAGGTCCTGTCATGCGATCACACAGAACGTACCCACGAGCGGCGCTACTCATCAGCGCGGTGGTCTGGAGCCACCTTGGCTGTGCCGGAGAGCCTGGCAACGCGCAGCTCGTCGTTGCCAGCACGCAGAACACGATGACCGTCCCGCCGTACGAGGTCTTCGAGCTTACGCTGACCCACGAGAACAACTACGCCAACCCCTTCTCCGACGTGACCGTCGACGTGACGTTTGCCTCGCCCACGGGGGAGCAGGTGAAGGTGGGAGGGTTCCACTATGGCTCGCTGGAGCCGCCGACGGTGCAGCAGCCACAGGGGCAGGGGAGAGGGCGGCCGCGGTACACCTTCCCCGACCAGAATGTGTGGAAGGCCCGGTTCGCGCCGGCCAGGCTGGGCACGTGGAAGTACAGCTTCGTCTTCCGAAACGCGGCGGGGCAACAGGCGACGGGTGACGGAGCGTTTGAGTGTGTGCAAAGCCGAATCAACAATCACGGCTTCCTGCGACAGAACCCGCACAACCCGTTCCAGTGGGTGTTCGATGACGGCACGCCGTTCTTCCCGGTGGGGCTGCAGGAGTGCGTGGGCGACGGGCCGGGCGTCGGTTCGTGCCTGGCGGCAATGTCGATGGAAGGCCCCTTCCGCACGGACAAGACGGACCTGGTGCAGCTCCCGACGGGCCCTCTGTATGTCCGCGGACCGTCGATGAACCCGCAGAACGCCGATGTGTACTTCCGGCGCTACGGGCGTTGCGGGTTCAACTTCTTCCGGTTCTCGCAGCAGAACTGCTCCTACGTGCAGTACGGCG
>PEVN01000082.1 GCA_002779825.1 Armatimonadetes bacterium CG06_land_8_20_14_3_00_66_21
GGTCTCCGACCGCCGCGACCGGCCCGACGACCCCGGTTGCAGCGGTCGTGTCCGGCTGGTCGCCCCAGCGCTGGAAGCGCCTGACCGTCGCGGGCGGGGAGAAAGGTCCTCGCCGCTACGATTGGGGGTTCGCCCGGGTGGTGGAAACACGCTCGGGTCGGCCGGGCGCCGACGTCTGGCTGGTGGCGCGTCGTTCGCTCACGGATCCCACGGACGTGGCTTACTACCTCTCCAACGCGCCGCCACACACACGATTGCTCCAGTTGGCCAAGGTGGCGGCCAGCCGCTACACCATCGAGCAGTGTTTTGCGGAAGCCAAAGGCGAGGCGGGACTGGATGAGTATGAAGTGCGCCAGTGGCAGAGTTGGCACCGACACATCACACTTGCCATGATGGCCTATGCTTGGCTCAGTCTGATGCGAACCAAAGCGCTCGAAAAAGGGGGCACGCCACGCCCACGTTGGCCGAGGTGACGATCCCCGAAGTCGAACGCCTGCTGACGATCGCACTGCCGTTGCCTCCCCATTCCGTAGAACTCCAGTTGGCTTGGTGCGTGTGGCGCCGACGCAAGCGGCAGCTCGCACGGATCAGCCGCTACCGTCGTCGCGGGCTTCAATACCCCAGCGGCGAGAAGCTCGCCAATCCGCCATAACGAAGTACGGTTGTAGTATTAGGGCGCATTCAGAACACCGCCTCGCCGTGAAGTACCGCAAGCAGGCCATTCTAGGAAGGACCACGAGAAGATGAGATCATTCAGCCTGTCCGTTGCCGCAGCCCTGCTCGCGGCGTTCTGTCCCCTCCGGCAATCGTCGGCGGGAAACCTGGACCTGAGCGTCGAGCCGTCGACGACGATGGATATCACTGAGACCACGAACGGTGTTCCTGCTAGCGCCAGTGTGGATCTGTCCGTGTGGCGTCTTGGCTATGGCCAAGACCTCGGGAGGGACTGGAGCTTGTTGCTGTCCTACGCGACCGGGCACGGCCAGGGCGGGATCGTGAGGGATCTGGACCGCCAGGACTATGATGTGACCGCTACGCGTCTGCTCTACCAAGCGCCTGCCGACAAGGAACGCCCGGCCGCAGTGGCCGCCGGGGTTGGCTACCACGTCACCTCCTTCAAGTTCCCGAGCTTCAACGTGCTGGACAGCGCCGACCGTCAGTCAGGACTACACGGGTCTGACCGTGGGTCTGCGCGCAAGTCAGGTCCTGCACAGAGACACCAAAGGCCAGACAAGCGGCTCGCTCGGGTTTGTCTGGATGCCCGATCTGTCCGGTGGACGGCAGTATGACGGTATGGACGGCGACGGAACCAGCTTCACGCTGGCGCTCACGTACCGTCCCGTCGACAGCAACCTGAGCTACACCCTGGGATATAAGATCTCCAGTTTCCAGGGAGACATCGCAGCCCAGAACTTCTCCATGGATGAGGACTACAAGGGCTTCTGGCTCGGAGTGGGCACCTCGCTAAACCTCAGGTAGCGGGTCCGCACGGCTGCCGGCGGCAGCTTCTCAGTCGCCCACGCGAGGATAGTCTTCCTCGCGTGGGCGATTTGCGGCTGGGCCCCTGGCCAAGCGAATACCGACCTATCGCACGCGAACGTCGGTGCGGCGAGGTCTGGGCATGCTCGGGCAGCAACCGCCATGGGTTCCGCCCCACGACGGGAACGCCCCTCACTTCGCCGCTCGGTAACCCTCGGCTTCTGCGGTGGTGTCGAACCAGGTCTTCCCGCCGTGCCGCGAACGCTTGGGGGCAGGCAGGGGGCGGCCTTGGGCGCCGACTGCTAATACCTGGCGGACCTCGCCGGCCAGTCCGAGAGTCATGACCGCACCAATGGGCACCGGAGTCAGCTCGCGGCCCTGTTTGGTGCTGCGCATGACCACGGCGCCGTTGGTCGCGAGGGCTCCGAAGTCGAGGACGTTCCTTGCCGTGTTGGCGCCCGCGCGGTACTCTTGCGGATCGGCGCCGGGCGTTCGGTCGGGTGCGGTGGGTTCGAGGGTTACCGAGGTTGCCTCGGCGCCTTCCCGTTTCACCGCGAGGCGGCCGATCACCACTTCGTCCGCGCCACGGACCAGTGGAACTCTACCGTCTGCGTCGTACATGCCGACCACGAAATCGTAGCCGGTGGCGTCCGCGTCGTCTTTCACGCTCAGGCGGATTGGGCCGTCCACGACCGTCTCGTTGACCTGCCAGTTTGTGGTCGGCTTGTTGGGTTTGTGATCGGCCTGGAACTCGATCTTGCCGTTGTGCCGGAAGTGCCAGAAGAGGGTGTAGTCGCGGTCCAGCTTGCGGCTCACCTTCCAGTTTACCGTCAGCTCGAACTCCTTGCCCTGGCCGCCGGGTTGCTTCGGTTCTGTGACGGTTGGCTCGACGGGCGGCAGCGTCGCAGGCAACTGCCAGACGTGCGAACGCGCGTCGGCGTAGGTCACGTCGTCGTACTTGGCGAAGTCGCACACCTGGCTGTCGCGTCTCGCCGTCCACGCTTCCGCGCGCGGGCCGAAGGTCAGCACGCCGTACTGCGGGAGCTGGTGGCGGTCGACCTGCACGGGCGCCGCAGCCAGGTTCACGTAGACGTGCTGGCCGCCTTCGTACTCCACATGGAGCGCGTCGAACTGCCCGTACCGTGCGGCCGTGCCGGCGTCGACCCATTGGCCGTCCACCCGGTACTGGAGGTGCTGGACCAGTTTGCCGGCGTAGGCCCGGGCGAACGCCTGCATCAGGTGGTACTCGCGGACAACGCCGTGAGGGTGCTTCATGAGCTGTTGCCCGACGAAGCCCGTGCGCCCGAACGCCACTTGGTAGGCGCGGTACTTGTCCAGCTCGCGGTCGGTCATCACATACGTGCCCCAGCCGGGACCGTACCCCCACGGCAGCCACCGCTCGTAGTAGCCGAACCCGTGGTTCGACATGCGCGGGTGCACTTTGAGCAGCTCATACGCCACCGCCACCGGCGTAGTGTAGGTATCCACGCCGTGGTTGCTGCCGCCGTCGTAGACGCCCGCCAAGGTTGGGTCTGCCGCCTCGAACACCACGGGTCCGCCGAACAGCCTGCGGTCGAAGTCGCACAGCGCCCGCGTTTGCTCGTGCGTCACGCGGACCTTGCCGGCGTGGGGGGCGTTGGCGTCGAAGTCCACGTGCCAGGTCGGCATGATGTCGTGGTAGGCGGCGTCGCATTCATAGCGGCGCTTGACCTCCGGCGTGAACTCGTGCGCGTAGTCCATGAGCTTGGAGGGCTTCAGGATGACGGCGCGGACGGTGCCGTTGTCCCAGCCGGGGATGGTCTTCCCTTGCGTGTCGAGCGCGCAGTCCTCCTGCCGAAAGGCTTCAGCGTTGGGGTAGTAGTCGTAGAAGTTCTCGTGCACACAGAAGCGGTGCCCGAGCTTCTGGGCGGCCAGCGACAGGCTGCGAAGTGCCTTGTCGCCGCCTTGCGCGGCATTGGCCGGCATGACGTTGGGGTAGGTCTGGTCGTACCCATCCCGCTGCCAAACGTGCTTGATCATCAGGAAGCCGGTGACGCTGTACGCGGCCATGTCCTGGAGCCACTTCTCGTCGTCGGCGAACGGCCCGTTCCAACCGTCCAACACCACGCGGTGAGCCAGGTCGGCGAGAGACGGCGAAGGTTGGTGCGTCAGGTTCGACAGCGTCTCTTCGTAGCGACCGGCCACCGTCAGGTAGAAACGGTCGCGCATTGCGTTGCGCTTGCTGTTGGTGAGCGGGGTGTAGGTCACGCCGTCGCGACCTACGCCGGAAGCATCGGACGCCATGACGTCCGCAACCGTCGATACGTAGACGCCCTCACGCCGCCACACCGGCGGGCCGCCGACGGCGAACGGGGTGGGCACTTCCCGCCCGCCATAGGGCTTGGCGGTGAACCCACTGAACCGGTCCGGCTCACCGCGCACCTCCATTCCGAGCGACTTGCCTTCCGGCCAAAGGATGGCCGTCAGCGTCGCGGTCGAGCCCGTCTCGGGATTGGTGTAGCGGTAGGCGCAGGTGAGCTTCTGTCCGGCGAGTTGGGCCTCCGTGAGTTCTGTGCCGAGAGACTTGGTGGGCGTCGAGAACTCGCGCCCGTCCAAGTACACGCGGGGGCCGCCGAAGAATGGAGACGGATCGAGCAGCGTGCCGTCGACCAGTACCGCCACGCCTGTCAGCAGGCTCTGCCGCGGGTCGAACCGGTACTCGATCACCTGATCGCCTCTGCAGCGGAAGACATACAGGTCGCCTTCCTTGCTGACCGACAGCTTGGTCGGCCGCAGCACGCTTGGGCAGACCGAGTCGCTGCGGTGCGCGGTCAGCGGCAGCAGGCTGATTTCCGCCAGCGTTCGGCCGCGCTCAACGTCGGCCGCGCGGAGCTTGGCTGCTTCCGCTTCCGCTCGGGCCTTCGAGGCGGCGATCTGCTCGTCGGTTCCGGCGAGAAGCAGCACGTTCCGCCACAGCGACCAGTCGTCCGTTGAGTTGCGCGCCGGGCCGGGGTCGACCTCCAGACGCAGCGTCGCGTCCTTGCCGGCATTGCCCGCCAACGACCCCTCGAACGGCCGAAACTCCTTCCACGTGCAGTGCTTCTCGAACAGCGTGGTTGTGCCGTCCTTCACTCGGTAGGTCACGCCGTCGGTACCCCTCGCGCCGGCGCGTAGACCGATCTCGCACTGCAACCGGACGCGGTCCGTTGCCGGCAGGTTGAGCGAGTAGTCAGCGAAGGCAACGCCCGGTCCCGGCCGCCAGGGACAATGCATGAACACCTGCGCCCCGTCGGGTGTCTCTTCCGGCACGAAGTACACGCCCGACGCTTCGTCGAACCCGGTCCACCCGTACCCGAGTGACGAGGGCTTCTCGCCGAAGCGCTGGTAGCCGACGGTGGGTTTGACGTCAGTCAGGAGGTCGGTGATGCCGAGGTCGAGGGCGGTCGGTTCGGGCTGTTGGGCGAAGGTGAGAGTGCTACAGAAGAACAGGGCGGTGAGGTAGGTGCGCAGGGTGAGTTATCTCCTCGGGAATTGGGTGGCGTGTGTCACGTGTCCTGTCAGCGGCGCTCTCTTGGGCCGAGGTGGCGCCGCTCCCACAGGCGGACACCCGCGCTGCGTTCGGGAGCGCTTCCACGACGACTTCCTCCCGCCCGTTCTTGGGCGTGCCGAACCAGGTCATGACGGTCGGTGTCCTCCATGAATCGATTCCTACCGAGATTCTATCCGCCTCCCCTCTAACGGCGCCAATTGACGCCCTCGAAAGGAAGGCATACAATACGGGCGGCCGGGGCCAAAGGGCTGGCGGCGTTCGCTGGCCGACCGCTCGAACCGAGGTGAGATCCAATGGGAAAGACTCTGAAGCTGACGTTCACCGTGCTGTTCGTGACCCTCCCGGCGGTGCACGCGCAGCCCCCCACTCCAGCAGACCAGCAGAAGGAGCAGGAGCGGAAGGCGATAGGGAAAGTGGGTCCCGTTGGCATGGAGGAGAAGGCAGCGCTCATGCTCAAGCTCCTCGCGCAGCAGGGAGGGGGCGGGATCGACCCAATGCTGCTGCTGATGATGGCCAAGGGCGATGGTGACATGGGCGAGTTGATGGGCCTCAGCATGATGTCCCGCATGCTCGCCGGGCCTGCCGCACCACCCGTCACCATTCACGAAGGCGGCATGCTTCTCATCATCGAGAACGGCACCGTGTACAAGGTGAACGTCGAGACGATGCGGCTCGAGGGCACGGTTCAGTACCGCACGCAAGCCGCCGGCAATCCCCTCACCGCCCTGGGGCTCGCGCCGAAAGCACAGGCGCGGCCCGATGAGCCGGCGGCAGTGGAAGACCCGCCCGTGCCCGCCAAACGGAGACCGGCCCCGGCCGCGGAGAAGTGATCCCAGGGCAGCCACGCGTGTCCGGCGGCGGATCTCTGCTGCTGCTTGGCTTGCCGGCCGGCGATCCCTTCCCTTGCCGCGGACACCGAAGAAGGCGGCGCGCCGTTTCTACCACCGGTTGTACCGATACGGGTCGTCCAAGTTGGCGGGCGTGTCGAGGTAGTACGAGTCGAGCCAGCGGCCTGGCTCGAAGACGCCCAAGGGACCACGAACGAGGCCACCGGTCTGGCGGAGGTCGGTCACCTTCACGAGCAACACGTTCTTGCCGGGTCGAAGGGCGGCGGCAGGTAGCGCGTAGGCGCGTTCGGCCGACCAGTAGTCATCCGGGTTAGTGTCCTGCCCGATGTGCCCGATCAGCTTGCCGTTGAGGGATGTCCAGTCTTCGTCGTCGATGGCGCCGAGGCAGAGCTTGGTGCCGGGGGCGAGGGTGGTGTTGGGCAGCTCGAAGACCTTCCGATACCACACGAAGCCATCGTAGTTTGCCAGCCCTTTCACCTGGCTCTCGAATGTGCCGGGCGCGGTGATCGTCTGCCAACCGGTTGCCGCGAAGTCCGGGCTGGAAAGCGGCTCGCGCTTCAACTCCAGCTTGGGGTCAGCGGTGAACTGCCACTCACCCGAGAGATCGAGGCTGAGCGGAGGCGAGCCGCCAAACCGCTCCCCGACGGGCGCGTGCAGGGAGACGCCGCAGTTGGTGAGAATACGCGCCAACGCCAGGTTGGCACGGCGGAACGACAGCTTCAGGTACACCTTGTTGGGCGCCTGGTAGTCGAAGTCCGTCGGCAGGAACTGCACGAAGACATATCGCTTGCCGCCGATCGTGCCTTCCGCGAACACGCCCGTGTCGAGCACGGCAAATCCCGTCGGCGCCTTCGTGATGGCATCCAGGGAGACGCGCCCGCGCCAATGGAAGTCCGAATCGCCCAATCCCACCAGAGCGCCTTCCGTCGGCCGGCCGATGAGCGTGTGAGACACTTCTTTCTTCTCCGTCGCCACGGAGAACGGCAGCGCCTTTGACTGCCCCTCGCCTGGCAGCCCGAGGCAGAGCACGGTGTCGGCCTTGGCGGCGGCGTCCTTCACCAGCGCGGGGTCGGCGCCCGGTCCGACGATCAGCGTCGAGCCGCCGGTGAGGTCGGCGCCGAGCGCTGCAAGCGACTGGCGCGTTGCGTCGTCGCCGAGGTAGGAGGCGGCGCTCAGAGCCGGTCGCGGCGGCTGAGCGGCATACGTCAGCAGGTTGCGCAACACGCGCTCCGCCGCCGGGTCGGGCCTGTCGCGACCGGTGAGGTCGAGTTGGCAGAACAGCGTCCTGCCCTGCGGCGTCAGCCACTCGGCCAACGGTGCGTATTGCAGGTCGAACTCGCAGTCCAGCGGGAACGACCAATTGCCCCGTTGCGGTTTCTCGAGGAGCACGCTGGCCACGGTTCCGTAGTTGCCCCATTGCCACGTGCGGCTGTTGCCGAATCCGCACCACGTCTCGCGCGGGTAGCCGCTGTAATAGCCGGTACGGTTGGGGTAGGCGTCCACCAGTGTCGAGCTGCCGCGCCAATCGCGCAGGAGGTCGTCCGTTAGTCCGGCGCACACCGGGTGGCTCGGCTGCCGCACGAACACGCGCCGCGTCCCCGGGCTGGCTGTGCGGAAGCCGAAGCGCTGCTGGAGCACCTCCTCGGTCTGCTCGAACACCAGTACTGTCGCGCCGCCCTTCACCATGCCTTCCAGGTCAACAGGCGGCCCGCCGACCGTCAGCGCCTCGCGCCCGATCACAAACAGCGAACACCCGCTCGGTGGCACCGGCTGCTGAACGGCAGTGAATGGCACCCCATGGTCCCGCAGCAACTTGGCGGTCATCCCCTTGGGGTCATCGCAAGCAACTTGGGCGGCCGAGACAGGCGCGGCGGGCGGCAGGACTGAGAACGAGAAGCTGTCTCGCAGCGTTTCGTCGGTGCGCCCGTTCACCCGCGCGGTCAGTGTGATCGATCCCACTTCGTCGCGGTCGGCGGCAGGCGCCGCGAACCGCAGCGGCTCGGCCAGCTTGCCGCCGGGCTCGAGGCGGCCCTTGCCGGAGCCGGAGCCGACGGGCTTGCCGTTCACGGTTGCCTGCCACGTGTAGTCTGCGTCTGCCGGCTTGCGGAGATCGTTGAGAATCACGACCTGTTTGGTGATCGTCCCCCCGCCAGCGAAGACGTGGTCCTTCGCAGTGAAGCGCTCCGGCGCGCCGGCGATGTACGCAAGCGTCTCGCGGTTGACGCGCTGGAATGTCTTGCCCAAGGAGGTCGGCTCGAAGCGTCCCTGGGGTCGCACGCAGGTCAGCCAGTCGTTGGTGGCCACCAGGTAGTCGGGTGAGATGCCGGGGCGTTGCAGGTGATCCCAGTCGGCGGGCAGGGCGACGTTCTCGACGCTGGCGCCGGGGACCGTTTTGAAGAGGTCGTCCTGATCCCACGGCAGGAGGGCGGAGAGACCGTAGGTACGGAACGCCGGCCACGTCTGCTGGGTGAACAACGACTTCAGTTCCAGGAAGTTGTGCTCCCAGCGGTTGCTCCAGTAGTTGGCCAGCACCTGGCTGAGGTGAAAGGGCGCGCCGCGAGCGTAGACCTGCTCGACGGCGTCTTGGTTGACGAGGTCGTAGTCGGTCAGGTCATACGCGCCGTCGCCGTTGTACATGGCGCCGAACTCGGCGGTGAACGGCTCTGAGTTGACGTTGTTCCGCCAGATGAACGGTCCTTCGCGGTGCCCGCCCCATGACGCCTGGTGGGGCAGACCGAACTCGACGAAGAACAGCGGCTTGACGCCGTTGTCGCGCCACCGGGACAGCCACTCCTGCCGCTCCTGCAGCGGCGTCCAACAGAGGTAGCAATTGAGCGTGGTCATCTGGTTGAATGGCCCACTCTGGTGGTGGTAGCACGGTCGCGTGCCGTCGAGGTCCATGACGTACTGCTCAGCCAACGTCGCCGCTTTGCGGCGCTCCGCCAAGCCGGGGTCGTCCTGCGGGCTGGGCGCGAAGCGGCCGTCCATCTGCTGCGGGTTCTGGTCGTCCTGCCAGCCGGTGAAGTTGTGGTCCATCGCCCACATGAAGATCGACGGGTGGTTGCGGAGCCGCCGGACTTCGTAGTCCACGGCGCGGTTCCAGAAGGCGCGCTTCTGTGGATCCTCGAAGTCGCGGTAGATTCGCTTGACGTGCCGAATGGAGAAGCTCATCGGGAAGCCGGCATCGTCGCCCGCCCGCACGGTGTCGTCCAGGCAGGTGAAGTCCTGCGCGTCGTAGTCGTAATTGGCGTGGAGGACGTAGTTGAAGCCGATCTCCCGCGCCCGGCGCAGCGTCTCCCTGGCCGCCGGGTAGCTGGCGAGACCGAAGTCGCGGCTGGCGTTTGAATAGTCGAGGCAGCGCAAGTGAATGCGCGTGCCGTTCAGCGTGAAGTCCTTGCCGTCGATGCGGAACTCGCGGAAGCCGAACTGCACAGGCGTGGTTTCGTCGAGCACCCGGCCACCTTCGTCGCGCAACTGGACCGACACGGTGTAGAGGTTGGGCTGGTCGAGGTCCCACAGCTTCGGGTTGCGCCAGTCGCCGGCGAGCTCGGCTCGCGGCGTCCCCGCGAACAGGGCACCGCTGAACTCCTTCACAACCCGGTCGCCTTCGCGCACGGTTGCCGAAAGTCGGTAGCGACCGCTCGCTTGCAGACCGCCAAGCTCGCACTGCAGCCCCAACTTCCAGTCCTTGACGGAGGGCTTCACGAACACGTCCCCGAGGCGCGGTCCCGTGGGTTCGCTTTCCAGCCAGCAGTCGCCGCACAGTCCTTTGAAATTGACCTCCTGCCGCGCCTTCTCGAGCTGGTCCGGTTCCATGACGACGATCTTCTCGGCGTCGCCGGCCAGGGCGACCGTGTGAACCGAGAGCGTGTGCGGCTTCCCCGGGGTCAGCAGGGCGGTCACGTCGACCCGGCCGCCGGGCCAGTCGATCAGGCCGGCGTCCTTGCCGTCGATCAGCAGATGCGCTGAGTGCTTCGGGTTGTCGACGTTCACGAACAGGCGCCGGCCGCGCCAGGCGCCCGGCACGGTGACCTCGCGCTGGTACCAGGCGGCGTCAATCTTGCTGAGCTCGAGGTTGTCCTCCCAGATGTCCGGGCCGATGGGCGTGTGCCACGACTTCCCCGGCGCCCACGTGCCGGGGACCTTCAGGTAGCCCCAGCCCGTCCCCGCGGCCGGCAACTCGGTCTCCTTGAGCGACACCGGATGGAATCGCCAGAGCCCGTTGATACAGACGCGCCCGCGGGTGGGCGTCTCCTCGCGGTAAGCGTTGGCGAGATCCCAGCGCGCGGTCACGCCCGGCGGGAGCTTCGCGTCTTCCGGAACGGGGTCGAACTTGAGCAGCTTCACCGACACGTCGTCCCACTCGGCCTTGCCGGTTGCCGAGAACACCGAGCACGACATCCGCAACTCGCGGGCGCCGGGAGGCACCAGGTAGTCCCGCTCGTGGGTCTCCCAATCCGCCATCGTGCCAACGAAGTGCAGCACGTTGGGCCAGCCGCCGACCTGCTCCCCGTCGGCGTCGTAGAAGCTCATCGCAATGCGCGCGTCGTTCCAGCCCTCGGCGCCCAGCACCACGTTGGTTACACGCACGCGGCACGAGACGCGGATCTTCCAGTAGCGCTCTTCCAGCGGCACCGTCTGGTTAGTGGTGGCGGTGCCGACCGCGGGCAGGTCTTCGACAACCCAGTGGTTGCCGCCGGCCGTCGCCCAGCGCGCGCCCGCCCCCCAACTCCACCCGGCCGGCTGCGTGCCGTTGGCGGCCGGCTTCTCGAAGTCGCCGTTCTGGAGCAACTCGTCGCCGAGCTGCGCGGCGTGAAGAAGTGGGGCGAGGCAGAGAAGAGCCGAAAGGGCCGCGATTGAATGGCGCATCGTTGTGGGTCCCTCGTATGTTGAAGCTCGCCCCGTGGTCCATCGCCGCCCCACCTCCCGCAAACAGCCTCAGGCCGCACCCGCCTCGACGGCTGCTCTAATCGCCTCGATCTCCCGCCGCATCTGGTAGCGGAGCACCATGACATCCCCGCTGTGGACAAGCAGGTTGGCGCCGGCCTTTGCCCAGGCGATCTCGTGGGGGTAGCCGTATTCGTAGGTGACGTGCATCCCCGCGCCGATGCCGGCTGCGCGGGCACGGGTGAGGATGTCGGTGACGGCTTGCTTAAACGGGGGGTGGTCGTACTGCTCGGGGAGACCCAGGCTGCACGACAAGTCATGGGGGCCGATGAGGACTGCGTCGAGACCGGGCACGGCCAGGATATCGTCGAGGGCGTTCATTGCCGGCACCGATTCGATGTTGACGACCAGCGCGCTGGAGGCATTGCGCTGGTCGAGGTAGTCCTTCAGCTCCGGCTCCAAGTCGGCGGTGCCGGCGAGGAAGTCGGTCAGGCGCTTGCCCTTCAGCGGCCGGTACTTCACTGCGCCCACCAGTGCGCGGACCTGTTCCGGCGTCTCGATGTACGGCGCGATGACGCCCCCGGCGCCGCCGTCCAGCACCTTGCACGCCTCGAACGGGTCGGGGCTGGGGATGCGCACGACGGGCGCAATGTTGAGCGCGGAATAGGCCCGGCACATCCAGGAGACCTGCGCCCGGTCGAGGGCGGTGTGCTCCGTGTCGATGAACACGAAGTCCACCCCCGACTGGCTCACCGCCGCCGGCCACTCAGGCGCGGGAGAGATGATCATCGTGCCGTACACGTGTTGGCCGCTGTGAAGCGCTTCAACGAGTTGCTGTCCGTTCATTCGGGGTCTCCTCGGGTGTCACGTGTCAGGTGTCACGTGTCAGGTGTCAGGTATCACGTGCCAGATGTCAGGTGTTAGAACGGCGGCGTTTGGCGTTGAGGGGCTGCTCTGGCGCGGCTGCCGCGGCTTTCCTATCCACGCGCATTGTACCTGCTGGCCCCTTGCTCGGACGCCCCACCTGCATGGAAGCGCGAGCCAATCCGAGCCGCGACCCTCCACGGCAAGCCCGTGAAGTTCCCCGACCGCAAGCTCCACACCGCGCGGTACGACCTGGAGAAGACCTACGGCGGCATCTACCAGCAGGTTGTCTCCGGCGTCGAGAGCCTGAACCTGGCGCCCTACGACCTGGAGTCGTACAAGAAGCGCAAAGGCGACATCAACGAGTGGGAGCAGGGGCGCGGGCAGGCGTTGGTGCACATCTTCAAGTGCCTGTACCTCAAGCGCTTTGAGTCCAGCGTCGAGGCGTTCCGCCGCAGTGTCGCGTGGGCGCTGGGCTTCCAGAAGACGTTCCGGTCGATGTTGTTGGACGGCTCGGCTGAGGGACAGCGATGTGGACACACCCGATCGCAAGCGTGTGGTCCAAGCGTTCTCACCCCGACACAACGGCCGCGAGGAGTGGGCCGGCACGGAGCGCGAGATTGACGTTCTGGTGAGCACCGACGGCTTGAGCGAAGGGCAGAACCGGCAGGACTGCGGGTGCCTGATCAACTACGACCTGCACTGGAACCCGACGCGGCTGGTCCAACGGGCGGGCTGCATCGACCGGCTCGGAACCGACTTCGACTATCTCGAGCAACCGATTGGCGGCATGCAGGTGCGGAAACTGCCGCCGGCGAATCAGGCGTACCAGCGAAGCTTGGAGCTTCCGCCGCTGACGGAGGCGTGTACCCAGATGCGTGAGCTGCATGGCGCCGAGGCCGAGCCGACGATGGTCGGACGTTCGGGCAAGGAGCACCTGCGCTTGGTGTGCTTTGACATGGTGAGTGGGTAAGGCGGAAAGTCGGCCTTGCCCGCCGCCGCTTCCGCGAGCGGCAGTCCGGTGGCCAGGAGACGAGACTCATGTCCTCGTTCACCCCCTTCACCTTCCTCCACCTCAACGACCACCACATTGGCACCCCGCGGTCGTACCGGTTCCGGCCGGCCGTCAAGCGGCGGTGGGCGGCGATCAAGCGGCGGCTCGCCGAGGTCGAGGCGGACCTGTTGTTGATTGGTGGCGACCTCACGCGGGATGGCGACACGCATGAGTATGAGTACCAGCTTGCGCAGGAAGACTTGGAGACGCTGCCGTTTCCGGTTCATGTCATCCCGGGCAATATGGAGGTCGGCAACAAGCACACGGACCGCGACGGGCCGGGCGCCGACCGCAACGACGTGGCGCTCAACATGACCTCCCACCGGCTGCGGTTGTTCGCGTCCTACTTCGGGCCGATCAACTGGACGTTCGTTCACAAGGAGGTGCGGTTCACGGGCTTCTATGCCGCAGTAGCCGGATCGGGGTTGCGGGAGGAGGAGCGGTTCTGGCGGTTCCGGGAGCGCTTGCCGGAGCTGCCGCGCGGCCGGCACCATGTGGCGATGATGCACTACTGGCTTTACATTGACTCCCTGGACGAGCCAAACTGGGACATCAGTCGGCGCGAGGAGTACTTGCTCTGGTACTTCGGCCTCGACGAACCGCACCGCAGCCGGATCGCTGAGGCGCTCAAGGCGGCGGGGGCGGACGTCCTTTTCTGCGGCCACGTGCATACCGGCCGGCCGGTAGAGGTTGTGGACGGCATGCGCGTCTACAAGACGCCCGCGGCAGGCAACACGGCTCAGCTCACCGACCGTTGGCCGGAGGTCGAGACGCGTCAGGGCTTCCAGCGCTGCGAGGTGACCGAGACCGGGATCGACGTCACGTTCGTGCCGGGCGCCGACCCGTGCGAGGAGTTCGACGGCTACGGCCCGGGCGGACACCCGAAGCTCAGCGACCGCGACTACTCCCTCGCGCGTGAACAGCCGCCGCTGGCACCCGACCCATGGCCGGTGGGATAGGGCGCCGGCCGCACCGCATTAGCCTCAGGAGAGAGTTCCGACCATGAAGATCCTCAGTGTAGTTGGCGCCCGGCCGCAGTTTGTGAAGGCAGGGGTGGTATCGCGGGAGTTGCGGCAGACGCACCAGGAGATCCTGGTGCACTCGGGGCAGCACTACGATGCCAACATGTCGGAAGTGTTCTTCGACGAGTTGGGGCTGCCGGCACCGGACGAGAACCTGGGTGTCGGCTCCGGGTCGCACGGGGAGCAGACGGGCAGGATGCTCATGGCGCTGGAGACGTGTATGCTCGGGCACAAGCCCGAGCTGGTGCTGGTCTACGGCGACACCAACTCCACGTTGGCCGGCGCGCTGGCCGCGGCGAAGCTGAACCTGCCCATCGCCCACGTCGAAGCCGGTCTCCGCAGCTTCAACCGTGAGATGCCCGAGGAGCTGAACCGCGTGCTCACCGACCGCCTCTCGGCGCTGCTGTTCTGCCCCACGCGAGCCGCTGTGGAGAACCTGGCTGACGAAGGGCTCACGAAGGGCGTGTCACTCACCGGCGACGTGATGTACGACGTGCTGCTGCAGAGCTTGCCGGCAGCGCGCGAGAGGACGCAGGTGGGTAGGGAGTTGGGTTTGCGGCGCGGTGAGTACGTTGTCGTCACCGTGCACCGGGCCTCCAACACCGATGAGCCGGGGAACCTGGCCGCCATCGTTGAGGCGCTGACCCGCATCGAGCACCAAGTCGCCTTCCCACTCCACCCCCGCACCCGCAGTCGGCTGCAGAGCGCCGGAATGTTGGGCCGGTTGCAGGCAGCACCGAACGTCCATGTACTCGACCCGCTCGGGTACCTGGAGATGCTGGCGTTGATGGACGCCGCCGGCAAGATCCTCACCGATTCCGGCGGCGTGCAGAAGGAGGCGTTCCTGCTGGGGGTTCCTTGCGTCACGATGCGCCGAGATACCGAGTGGGTGGAGACAGTCGAGTCGGGATGGAATACCCTCACCGGCCCCGATACCGAAGCCATCCTCCGCGCCATCGCGGCGCGCGCTCCCACTACCGAACGGGGCGCGCCCTACGGCGAGGGCAACGCCGCCGCGCAGATCCGTGAGGCGATCGACCGGTTCGCGGGGTGAGCAACAGCATCTGGCACTCGGCGCTACCAGGGCGCGAACCCCTTGGCGGCGACAGCCTCGAAGGCTGGTGTGCAGACGGTGCCGGCTTCGCGCCTGACATAGATGTCTGTTTGCCGCGCTCGTCGAATGGTGTCCTGCCCTCAAGTCGTGGGGCGGACCGTCTTCTCTGGCAGCACCAGTTGCTGAACGATCTCGGCGGGGATGGCTGTCATGTGCGGATCGCGGTGCACCAGCACGGCAGACTCACGCTTGGCGCAGGCAGCGATCACCGGGTCGATAAGTGGGAGTCTGCCGGAGGCCAGTTCCCGTAGCTCGATGGCGGCCAAGGCGACCTCGCGGGTGACCGCGACCGGGACGGTCAGTTGTTCGGTATAGAGGCGGAATGCCCGGTCGGCTTCGTCCTGATCTGTCAGGACTGCATCGAGTCGCGTCTTCAGCTCGGGGAGCGTGAGCACGCATACCGCGACGCGATTGGCGCGGTCCTTCCACAGCTCCTCGACCCGAGCGGCGCCGGGCTCATCCAGGTAGTGGGCGAGCAGGGCTGAGGTGTCCAGCAGGTGCGTAATCACGCCAACTGGCTCTCCCGCTCGTGGTCGTCAGCATCCCTCTCCTGAGCGAGTTCCTCGAGGGGGTCCGCCCCCTCACGCAGGAACTGCTTTCCTCGCCCGCGGAGGCCGGCCGCGATCCGTGCCGCGGTTGGCAGGACCCGCACCTGGAAACTATCCCCCCCAAGTGCTGCCACTCAAGCTTCGTACCGGGGCCGATGCCGGCGCTGTGCACAATGGCAGCCGGCACGGTGACTTGGTTCTTTCCTGTGACCGTCGTTATCATGGATGCCACACGATCCTTGGCAGGGAGTCATCACGGGGAACGTTATCGCAATGGGCGAAAGATGTCAAGGTCGCCCGCATCCCGTATCAGGCTCCCAGTCACTCCGCGTCGGTCGTCGCGGCGTATACCCGGAACGCCCTGATCGAGCAGGCACCTCCAGGGCCTGGGGTCTCGAAGTCCTGCTCGTGCGCAGGCATGCCCATCTTCCCGAGGCGAACCGCCACCGGGGCGCCCGGGAACGCCGTTCGGGGGATCTCCGCCAAGGTCTGCCACAGGCGCGCGCCTTGTCCCGCGAGCGCCCGGATCGTCTCGGCGTCCAGGATGACCGCCAGTTCGTACGCGTCGCCGGGGTAGCGTAGGCCGCCCAGAATCTCGCGCTGGTAGCCATACACTCCGAAACGCCCCTCGGCGCGGAGGTTCACGCGCAGGGCCCGCCCGTCGGGCCACACCAGTGCCAGACCGGGGCCCCAGGTGGCTCCTTGGTCGGAGCCCTGATCGACGGTGCACACCACTCCGGCCGTCCCTTCGGGCACGGGGCGTTGGGCGAAGGCGACGCTGTTTGCGGCGACGGCGAAGTGGAGGGCGGCCCCTTTCACGGTGACGCTGGTGTCGGGACGCTTCGAGAGGCGCTGCGCCCAGCCCTCGCCGAGGGAGGTCCCCTCGAACCGGTCTTGCAGGAGCAGCTTCCGGCCGGCAAAGGGGTCGTTGGTCGCACCGACCGGTAGCTCGTGGGGCTGGTCGTCGACGATCAGGAGCCAGCCGCGTTTGGACGGGACGGGGATTTCGGTGCCGTAGTCGAAAAGCGCTGGAGGCTGGAAGCCCTCGATCGGCGGCGCATAGAAGTGCGCGCGGTCCGCGGAGAGCCCAATGCTCTGCAGGTTGATGTCGAGCTTGCACCTGACCGGTTCGGGTGCCCAGCTCGCCACGGATACGAGCATCTTGCCCTTGCGCACGTACGCCGTCGCGAGCACGTCGTCACGCCCGGTGCGGACCGGACACGCCGGGTCCCAGTAGCCGACCATCCGCGCCTGGTCGATGCCGAAGTCATCCCACACCTTCCAGAGCGGCCGCGGATCGCCGCCCCACCCGAGCCGGTTGCTCATTCCGTAGACCATGCCGCGCCAGGGGTTGCCGCCGCCCTGCAGCATCTCGCCAAAGAGACCGAAGGGCATGCCCGAGATTTCCACCAGCCAGTAGTCCGGCGACTCGTCGTAGTCGAAGCCTTCGCCGAACCAGAGGCTGTCCATACAGGGGAACAGCTCCATGTACTGCCCCGCCACGTTGTTCAGCCCGTACTCCGGGTGGAAGTTGTTGCCCGAGTGGAAGTCGATGAGACAACCCGGGTTGGCCCGCTGCATCATCTTCCGGACGCGCTTCATGATCTCGCGGTCGTAGCCGATGCCGTCGAGGTAGAGCCCGTCGATGCCGACGTGCTTGATGAGGTAGCTCAGTCCTTCGCGAGTATAGTAGTTGTGCCAGCGACTCAACCCTTGTTGGGCGATGGCGGCGTCGTAGTTCCCGTTGCCCAACGGTTGGTGCCAGGCCGGCACATAGCCCGTGATTGCGTGCTCGCACAGCCAACTGCTACCCATGCGCGGCAGCGAATCGGTGTCTTTGGCCGCGCGCCCCTGGTCGGCCAGCCTGAAGCCAGGACCGTCGCGGAAGAGCTCATTGCCGAGGCTGCGCAACGCCCAGAACTCCGCCGTGTAGTTGCTCAGCTCGCGCACCGTGTAGTAGATCTTCACCTTCATGCCGGCGTCGTGCGCCTCGCGGGTGTAGGCGGCGAGCTTGTCGGCCGTGCGGAACGGATAGTTGATGTGCGGGTTGAGCCCCGCGCCCTGGTGGAGGTTGAGGATCGACGCCCCCGTCTGCGCCACCGCCGGGACCGGCTCTGCAGCGGACTTGTGGAAGTACCGCCAATACCAGTGGCGCTTGTCCAGCACCTTCAGCGGCGTAACGAGCAGACCGAAGTTGAAGTGCAACTCGCGACCGGCTTCGAGCGCCATCGGGCCGGTGAACGCCCGCCTGACCACGGCGTCGCCGTCCTCGCGGATGGTGCAGCCGCCCTTCCCCTCGCCGACCCAGTCGCGGTACAGGCCCACGTCTTGCAGGCCGTAGAGACCCCAGTGCGGCGCTACGTTCTTGAGCTTGCACTGCAGGCCGGCGTTCACGTCGCCCAGCCAGACGTGGCTGTTGGCGCGGGAGAGGTCCCACTGCCAGTCCCACTTCTCCGGCCGGACGCCGCCTTTGCGCCCCATGCCGATCATGTAGCGGGCAACGTCGCGACGGAACGGGATCTCGAGGGCGAGGTCGGCCACCTCTGTCGCCTGCTCGGCACGCAGCGTCAGAACGTAGTTGACGTAGCCATCGCACTCCATCTTGGCGCGACAGGACAGCTCGAAGCCGGGCGCCTGTGAGACAACTGCCCACTCGGCAGCGCCCGTGCCCGGCTGACTGCTATCGATCCCCTTGGGCCGCCATTGCGGGACGACACCCCCGTCGCGCTGCACCACGAACCGCACGGGCGCAGCAAGCACCTCGTGGGGAGGCGCGGCGGTGGAGTCGACGGAGGGGCTGAACGTGCTCTGAATGCTCTCCGGCAGGCCGGTTGGGCCGAAGCGGAGTTGCCGCCCAAGCACGTGCACAGTCGAGCCTTCGAGACCAACCGGCTCGTACGGCGCGAAGACCTCGTCATCCAGGCCGATGGTTGAGTTCAGCCAGCGCAGTCGCGACTGCCGCCAGAGGTCGTCATCGCCGGCGTTGGCGATCGCCTCCTTCGCGATGGCAAGTGAGAGCTTCGCCGTCTGCGGTGGCGCGTTGGCAGCGGAGACGCTGACCGTCCCCTCATACGTCGTCGCCGCGGTCTCGCTCGGAACCTGGACGCCGAACCACAGCGCCTGAACGTGGCCCTGCGGCACGTTCACCCGCTTCCGCAACGGCTGCCCGAGGCAGTCCACGCCGCCAAGGTTGAAGCACGTCAGCGCCGAGGCGGGGAGTACCTCGCCGCCGCCGCTGCGGAGGTCGGTGTACTCAACGCGCACGTCTTCGAGCGTCGCGCCATTGGCGAACACGCCAAGCTGGAACGCGTAGTACTCTCCGCGCTGCGCCTCGCCGTGGAGTGTGGCGCGCTGTTCCGCAGTGGTCTGTGTCCAGCGCACGGGTAGTTCGTCGACCATCCGAATTGGGTAGCGTCGGTCTTCGGGGAAGAGCACCAAGCTCTGGTCGCTCACGCCCGCCAGGAACTGCTCCCGCTCGCTCGCCGTCGCCGGCACTTCCATCGGGTCGAATCGGTGGAAGTCGTTGATTGCCTGAAGCTCCACAGCGCGCGCCTGCGGCAACTGCTTCCACTGGCCGGCCGCAAGTCCGGCCGCACCCAGCCCGTGCTTTGCCCGCCATTCAGGCTGCGAGGTGTCCTCGGGCGGCAAGTACACCACCGCCGGGAAGGCCCACCAGCCTTCGTTCTTGTACGGCATGAAGTAGACGTATCCCCGCGAAGGTTGGGAACACCCCGAAGTCCCGGTGCGACTTCGGCTCCGTCTGGGAGAATACCCGCTGTCCTACGTCTGCTGCACGCCTGCCGGGGAAGTTCCGCGAACTTCCACTTCGGTGTGTTCCCAACCTTCGCGGGGATAGTACGTACCCGCCCCGGCAACCGGCTCGAAGACAACGTCGCCGACCTCGCGCGACACCGTGGGGCAGACCACGTTCTGCACCCGCTCGTCGTTGGCGGCCGCCACAACCCAGACGGCTTTCCGTTCCGGCGAGGCGTCACGCCGACGCCAAGGAAGGTGCACCCACACAGCCTCGGCGGCAGCGTCCACCGTGACGACGGCTCGATGGTTGCCATACTTCTCCGGCCAGTCGCCGATGCCGTACTTCATCACTTCGTCTCCTCTCAGCATCGGGGCCACAGCCAGGACAGCGAGCAGGGCGTATCTCGGCGCGGTGCGCAACGTGATCACTCCTCGACCAACCCGATCCGGTTCCTCAGGCAGGAATCGAGGTCACCCAGGAACCACCACCAGTTCGTCAGCTTCTTGCCCTGGTAGGTCAAGCCGCTGTCCGCGCCGGGCAGGTTCTGCATCCAGTAGACGAACCACTGCAGGCTGTCTCCGTTCCAGCGCAAGCAGTTGAGGTGCTGCTTCCGGCCGCTGCCGTCGGGCTGCCAGTCCTCGATGTCGGTCTCAACGTAGCGTGGGTTCGCCCAGTCGTAGTCGCGTTCGGCATTGGGCGGGTAGTGCGCCCAGCCACAGCCGGGCCGGACGATCTTGTGGGTGCGGTCGCTGCCGACGAACTTGCCCCAGAACAGCAGCTCGCTCCAGCGCTCGGGCGGCGTGCGATCGCGGCCGTCGACGTGGTTGAGGACGGCCTCGAGCTGGTGCATGTGGTTCTCAGTCGCTTCGGACGTGCCGCGCTGGTAGTTGTAGTGGTAGACGGTGTAGGTCTTCGGCAGCTTGGGCAGGTCGTTTGGGTGGCGGTTGCTGTTGCTGAGGTCGCCGAAGGGCCCCGCCATGTTCGACTCCCACAGCCCGACCTTCCCACCGTGGTACGCCCAGATCCAGATTTCCTTAACGCCCTCGTCCAGGACCCACTTGCGAATGTCGATCCGCCCCATGATCGCGTCGTAGTTGGTCATCGGCGCACCGGGGCCGCTGTGCGCCACCGTCGGCAGCGGCTCCAGGTACTCGACCTCGTGGACAACCTCGTAGTCGAGGCTCGGCTTCGCGTCGGCGTCCTTGTAGCCGTGGTAGCGCGAGCCGTTCTCCAGTGCCTCGATCAGTTCACGCGTCTGCCGCTTCGTCTTCTCGCGGGTCGCCGCGAGCGTGCTGTCCCAGTCGCCGGTGACCTCGATGTCGATCCGGTCGCCTTTGACGGGGAAGTAGCTGGCGACCACGACAGGTATCCTGCACGGCACCGCCGGAGACTCCTCGGCGACGCCGGCTGTCAGGCAGCCGAACTGGGTGGCGAGGCAGAAAAGCAGCAGAGCGAGGCGCTTGGGCATAGCCGGTCTCTCCGGTGCAGAGGTGCTGAAGGCTACTTCCGCCGCACGTACACGTAGTAGGCGCCCACGCTGAAGTCGCCCCCGTCAGTGAGCCAGGTCTGCACGTGGGCTGGGCCGGCCTGAAGTTCGACCTCCAGAACGGCGGCCGTGTCGTCGGGCGCCACCTCGGTCGAGAGCAGCGGGTGACCCGTGACCTGCAGACAAGCCTGGCGGAGAGGCAGCGCAGTGCCGCCCGTGTAGTGGTCGTGCGAGCATTCGCTCACGCCTTCGCGGTCCCACTCGATGTCCTCACCGTCGATGCCCGTCGCCAGAGCGTGCCCCGCCTCCCGGGGCCAACGGCGTAGCTCGAACTCATATACGCCGGGACGCTCAACCAGCACTTCCCAGTAGCCATTGCAGACGTTTCCCTTCCGGACGAACGCTTGGTTCCAGGCGCAGTCGCAGTCGTCGTTCCGCCAGTCGTGGGTGGTCAAGCGCACCTCGGGCTCGCCTTCGGCCCCGAGCGAGAGCGGGATCTCCTCGTCGAACTTCTGCGAGACGATCCCCCACCACCGCTCGTACCCGGCGCGGAGTTCTGCGACGTGCTCGGGGTGCTCGGCGGCGACATCGTGCTGCTGCGCAGGATCGGCGGCGATGTCGTACAGCTCGCGCCCGTTGACCAGCCGCCAGTCGTTCTTCATGGCTGCGCTCTGTTTCCACTTGAGGGGGTCCGGCACCCGCTGGGAGTCGGTAACCAGAATGCGTTCACGCCACGCCCCGCCCGTCTCGCCGCGCAGCAGCGGCACGAGGCTCTGCCCGTGGAAGGTCCGTCCCGCAGGGACCGTCACCCCGCACAGGTCCAAGAGGGTGGGCATGAAATCGACATAGGCGGTCAGTTCGCCGATGTCGCGCGCTTCCGCCAGACCGCCATTGGGCCAGCGGAGGAAGAACGGCACCCGGTGGCCGCCCTCGTATTCCGAGCCTTTGTAGCCGCGCATGCCGGCGTTGAACGGGTTCGCGACGTCCCGCCTGGCGCCTCCGCACGGGCCGTTGTCGCTCATGAAGACGAGGATCGTGTCCTCCTCCAACCCGAGCCGTTGCAGGTGCGCGCGCAGCTTGCCGAAGTTCTCGTCGATGTTGGTGATCATGCCCAGGTAGCGAGCGTACTCTTCGGGGATGCCGCGGTCGCGGTACAGGTCGCGATAGCGCGGGGGCACGTTGTAGGGGCCATGCGGGGCATTGGTGGCTATGTAGCAGAAGACCGGCTCGTCCCGGTTCGCCTCCAAGTACTCCATGGCTTCGGCGAAGAACACGTCGGTGCAGTAGCCCTGAAACCGGCGCGCCTGGCCGTTGACGGAGTAGGTGTCGTCGAAGTAGTCATTGCCCCAGTAATCGGGGGTTTGGCTGATACCGCCGCCGCCGTGGTTGACGGTGTGCTCGAACCCGCGGTCCTGGGGGCGGTACGGGTACTGGTCGCCCAGGTGCCACTTGCCGAACATCCCTGTGCGGTACCCGCCATCGCGCAGGGCGGCGGCCAGCGTCCACTCGTCTTTGCGGAGCAGCGAGCGGCCGCCGATGGTGTGCCAGACGCCGGTGGAATTGGCGTAGTGCCCGGTGAGCAGCCCCGAGCGGGTCGGTGCACAAGTGGGCCCGACGTGAAACTGGTCGAACCGCGTGGCACAGCGGTGGAACGCGTCGAGGTTGGGGGTCTTGATGAACGGGTGACCGTGGCACCCCAGCTCGGGGTATCCCTGGTCATCGGTCAACACGAAGACGATGTTGGGTCTCGTTCTCACTGTCTGTCACCTTTCACGACGCGGGTCCGGAGCCGGTGCTGTCTGCAAGCCCGGTCCGTCACTGTTTCGGCCTCCCGCCGTTAGCTCCTTCGGATTGACGACGCGGCGGCGGTCGACGGGGAACTTCTCGGGGCGGAAAACGCCGGTAGTCGAGTAGAGTGTCGTTGCTAACGAACGGCTAGAGGACCCTCCACCAATGAGCCGACAGCTCGCCTTAGGCACCCGCAACCTCAAACCCACTCCGCGCCGCCTGCCCGACGTTCTCCGCCGCCCTCGAAGCCCACCGCCCCTGGGCCGCCACCGGTGCCCTGACACCCCTGCCGCACAACCCCATGGGCCAGGGCCTGGACAAGCGCAAGGACTACCGGGGCGCGCTTGACGGCTCGCGCCATAGCTGGTAGACTGCGCACGCAGCCCCAGAGCAGTCAAGAAGTACTCCAATATGTGAACGAAATGAATGCGTGGTATTCAACATTGAATAGACCCCCGCTCACTCCTCCGAGCTGGGTATTCTCACCAGTCTGGACAGTGTTGTACATAACCCTCGCCAGCTCAGTACTGGTTTACTATCGGGCACCTTCACAATCACACGTTGGTTGGACATCAGCGGTACTAATCGTCCACCTGATAACGAATTTGTGCTGGACTTATCTCTTCTTTGGTCTCCGCTCACCTGCGAGGGCGTTGATCGATATTGTTGCGCTGGACAGCTCTCTCGTTGTGCTAATGTGCTGGTTCTGGAAATCAAGTGTGCTCGCCGGAGCCCTTCTCTGCCCATACTTGGCTTGGGTCCTTTCTGCGACCTACTTGAACTATGGATTCTACAACCTGAATTGAGGACCGAACAACGCCTTGCACTATACTCGGTGCCCCGCGCCTTCGGCACGGTCACCGAGCCAGTGAAGGCAAGCGTTGTACAGCAGTGGCCGACCCCAAGGGATCCACCGAGGGCACACGGCTCAGCAAGGCGAGGGACCTCATTCTCAATGCCGAGGACCAGACACGGCGGTCAGGCCAGGGCCTGACACCGACCGATGATGGATTCGCGGACACCAGTAGCCACACGTCCGGGTAGACTGGATTCGCGTCCACAGACCCAGAGGAGCCCGCTGGAGAACCCGATCCGGGCTCAGCGCGTGATCAGTGCCGGCGGGCACTGGTACCCACCGTGCGGCGCCACCTGCCCGAGAGACTGCTTGAGTCGCTGGCGGAGAGACTTCTATGAAACTCGGCCTTGGACTCTATGCCGGCATGGCAACGGAGGAGAACCTCCGCTTCGCGAAGCAGATGGGGGCGACGCACATTGTCGCGCACCTTCCCGGCCAGGAGACGTTCCTGTCGTCTGCGTCCGGGGTCTGGTCGTTTGATGACTTGGCGCGACTCCAGCGGCAGGTGGCCGGCGCGGGGCTGGCGCTATACGCCATCGAGAACTTCCCGCCGCACCACTGGGACCAGATTCTGTTGGGTGACCCGGGCCGCGACGCGCAGATGGAGAACCTCAAGGCGACCATCCGCAACATGGGCCGGGCGGGCATCCCCTGTATGGGCTACTACTTCAGCCTGGCCGGCGTGTGGGCTCGCGTGAAGGGTCCCTTCGCGCGCGGCGGCGCCGAATCTGTCGGTTTCCTGCGCGATCAGATGCCCGAGGAGACGCCGATCCCGCACGGCGAGGTCTGGGGGACGAAGATCACCGATGACGCGTCTCCAGGCGCCCTCGGGACGGTCACACACGAGCAGATGTGGGAGCGGCTGACGTATTTCCTGGAGAACCTCGTGCCCGTTGCCGAGGAAGCCGGCGTCCGCCTGGCGGCCCACCCGGACGACCCGCCGGTGCCGGTGCTGCGCGGCACGGCGCGGCTGATCACGCACCCGGACCACTACAAGCGGCTGGTGGAGATTGTCCCCAGCCCCGCGAACGGTCTGGAGTTCTGCCAAGGCACCGTCGCCGAGATGGAGGGCTCCGACGTGTACGCGGCCATTCGCTACTTCTGCGAGCGCCGCAAGATCTGTTACGTCCACTTCCGCAATGTGAAGGGTCGGGTGCCGAACTACCGCGAAGTGTTCCTCGACGAAGGCGACGTGGACATGATTGAGGCGATGCGGATCTACCACGAGACGGGTTTCGACGGCGTGCTCCTCCCCGACCACACCCCCGCGACCTCCTGTGCCGCCCCCTGGCATGCCGGCATGGCGTTCGCGCTGGGGTATATGCGCGCAACGCTGAAGCATCTGGGGGCGGGGTAGTCCTGGGTCGTGAGGCGCTGCGAGGGCTTGAGCTACACGGGGCGCGCGGCTATACTGCGAGTGAGAGACCTGAGACGGCGAGGGTCTCCGGGAAGGAACACCGCGATGCAAGCTGTTGCCGCGCCCTTGTTTGCCGACCTGTTCGCCTCCCTCCCGAGGCAGCGACAGAGGCGCCTCGAAGACCAAACCCTCACCTATGTTCGTGCCTTGGACCAGTCCATTGCCAAGATCCTGTCCCCCACCGTGGCCAAGTCAGAGGGGCAGTTCCTGGTGACCGATGAACTTATCCCGCTGGAGGGCGCGGGCGCAACGCCGCAGGAGGCGATGGCGGACTACCGGTCGGTGGTGGTTGAGTGGTGCGAAAGCCTGGAGGAGGAGGCCCACGAGCTTGCGGGCCCCCTCCGGAAGCAGTTGGCTCTGCTACAGCAGGTCCTGTCATCCGCTGAGCAGGCGACCTGATGCCTGTGTCTGCCCGCAAGCTCGACCACCTTATTGTGAAGGTTGCCCGGCAGATGCAACGCACGCACGCCCAACTGGAGGACCTCCTCTCGGGCAAGATGAGCCGCGACGAGTAGTACCGATGGCTGGAGGCACGGGAATGAGCGAACGTCGCGGGCGGGATCGTCACTCCGCAGAGCAGACCGCTGGCCAACTGCGCTTTCCGCCTCACCTTGTTGCCTCTGTCAGAACCGCGACCCTACGTCGCCACTTCCCCGCGACATCCGGTCCAGACTGCCGCCCACAACCGAACCACGAAGGGACCACCGACCAATGAGCCGACAGCTCGCCTTGGACACCATCAACCTCAAGCCCACCCCGCGCTTGGCGCATACCGACTACAGCCTGGGGTACCACACCGACTACATCCGCCGGAAGACGGGCATGGAGCCCTCCGCTCCGGGGGCGACGCAGCGCTTGCACGAACTGTGGGGGATCGACTTCCTGTTCGGCACCAACGACGGGCTGCACGGCAACTGGGGCGCTTACGGGAGAGCGACCGACATGGGGCACGCGGAGTACGCGGCCGACGGCAGCGACCTGCGCGCCATCGGCGAGTGTCCGTTCAAGACGGTCGAGGAAGTCTGGGCGTTCGACGCCGTCGCCGAGTACGGCTTGCCCGACTTCGACGAGCAGGTGGCGGCGTATGAGCAGAGCTTTGTGGGCGGTCGCGACGGCAACCCCGACCAGTTGACCACCGGCGGCTACTACAAGACCATCGTGTCGGGCGCCATTCAGGCGTTCGGCTGGGAGATGCTGCTGTTGGGGGCAGCGGACCCGAAGAGGATGGAGCGGGTGTTCGACAGCATCTTCCGTTTCACGCTCCACCACATGAACGCCTGGGCGAAGACCAGCGCCGAGGTCATCATCCAGCACGACGATTTTGTCTGGACCGCCGGCGCTTTCATGCACCCCGACATTTACCGGCAGGTCATCATCCCGCGTTTCGCCGAGCTGTGGAAGCCGCTCCACGCCGCCGGCAAGAAGGTCCTGTTCTGCTCCGACGGTAACTTCACGGAGTTCGCTGAAGACATTGTGAACGCCGGCGCAGACGGGTTGATCTTCGAGCCCGACAACGACTTCGGCCTCATGACTGAGCGGCTGGGCGCCACAACCTGCCTCGTCGGCAGCGATGTCGATTGCCGCGACATGGCCTTTGCGCCGTGGGACAAGGTCAAAGCCACCATGGACCGGACGTTCGAGCTGGCGCGGAAGTGCAAGGGAGTCATCTTCGCCGTCGGCAACCATCTGCCGGCCAACATCCCGGGCGAGATGATGGACTTGTACATCGACTACTTGCAGGCGAACTGGGAGAGGTAGTTGCCTGGCGGGACGGCAAGGTCTACCACCCCGGCGGCACCAGCTCCACGTCTGCGATCAGCACCCGTCCCTTGCCGCTGCGGCCGGTCTCGAGACCGAGGGCGATCCTGTTGATCTGCTCGGTGTCGAGTTCCCCATTCTCATCCTTGGACCAGCTTGGCACGGCGAACCTGTCAAGCGCGACGGTCTCGGTGCGAAACCGGGTCGGCGACGGCGGCAGGAAGCCCGGGACCCAGTAGCCGGCGCCGGTGGATTCGCGGACCATGAGGTTGAGCGCCGGGAACCCGTCGGGCATCTCAGTCTTGTAGGTGACGCGCACGGCGACGCAACCGGCGGCATTTGCGCTCCCACAGGCGACCTCAGCCCAGTTGTAGTTGTACTTGCCGGGAGAGAAGGTGAACTCCAGCACCGCTGCCGGGGTGCCTTCGGGGCCGGCTGTTTCGTCCACCTTGATCGTTGTCGGGGAGTGGGCGGCGCCGCTGCCCGCCCAGACGCCGTCGCCGCCAGTGCCGGCGCCGAGGGACCGCGGGACGACAGGTTGCTCCTCCGGCTGTGCGCAGGCCGCCAGCGGCCAGGCGAGGCTGAGCAGGAGTGCGGCTTTCAAGTTTGGCATGGTTCTTCACCGGGGCAAGTGACAAGTGACCTTTTCCGTGAATCGTTCATTTCGTCGCAGGGGCGGCGATTCCTGCGACCACAGCAAGCCCGCTGTGCGGGGCGGCACCGGAGAGATACACTTTCCAGACCCCTTGCAGCGCGAGGTGCTAACCACCATGGACGCAACCACCCGGGCAGTTTCCCGGAGCCGCCGCCAGTTTTGCCAGACCCTCGGTGTCGGGACAGCGGCGCTGTCGGCGCCGAGATTGCTGGCCCAAGCGGCCGAGCCCAAGCGCAAGCTCAACTTCGTCTTCGTCCTGGTCGACGACCTGGGCTGGCGCGACCTGGGTTGCTTCGGCAGCACGTTCTACGAAACGCCCAACGTCGACAAGCTCTGCGCGCAGGGCATGAAGTTTACCAACGCCTATGCCGCCTGCCCGGTGTGTTCGCCCACTCGGGCCAGCATCA
>PEVN01000220.1 GCA_002779825.1 Armatimonadetes bacterium CG06_land_8_20_14_3_00_66_21
TGAAGTAGGTGTAGCCGTCCTGGCGGCGACCGATGTCCAGCGGCGTGCTGCCGGGGACGCGCGGCTTGTTGATTGCTTCCGAGCCGACTTCGTTGCCGTCGAGGTAGACCCGGAGCGTTGCCCCGTCGTAGGTCATCGCCAGGTGGTGCCAGTCGTTGGGCGTGAGTTGCCCCTCCGGGGCCCACGCGGAGTAGCTGTTGTCCTGCCCGCCGCCGATGTTGAGGTAAGCGCCCGCCCGGTCCTCGTCGAGCACCAGGCCGTAGTGGCCCTGCTCCCACTCGTTCCGGTTCTTGTTGACGATCCACTTCCTGGCGTCGCCTCCGGCGGGGAACTCGGGGAGCTGGATCCACGCCTCCACGGTGAGCTGTTCCGGCTCGAGCTCCGGTGCGTTGGGCACCTCGAGGTGCGCGCTCGATCCGTCGCACGCCAGCCCGGAGCCGAGCCTGCCCGGTGCGGGGAAGACGCCGCCGAAGTGGTTGTCTTTCCATTCGTGCCAGTCGCGGCCGCACTGGTTGAAGCGAACCGGCTCGGCGCTGGTGCGGTAGATGACGTTTCCCTCAAACAGGAAGCCTCTGCTGCCTTCGTCGATGAACATCCCGTTGTTGGGCGCCGCCTGCGCGTAGCCGCTGCGGGCGACATCGTGGATGTGGTTGCCGCGGAGGACGGTGCCCGGCTGGAAGCCGAGGGTGTAGATGCCACCGCCATCGCCCAGGCGCTTCATCACGTCAGAAATGTGGTTGTACTCAACCGTGTTCTCCCTGGCGGCTGTCGGTTCGGGGTTCCACTGCCAGCCCAGCGAAATGCCGCTGTAGGGCAGATCGTGCACCAGGTTGTGGGCGATCACGGCTTGCTGGGCGAAGCCGGTCCACATGCCGACGGCACCGTGGTAGTCGAGCCCGCACGCGTGCACGTGGTTGTTGGCGAGGCGGCAGTGCTTGGGGACTTCGGCCTCGTCGCTGGGGCCGCCCAACATCGTGCCGTTGCCGCTGATGTCGAAGACCTCATTGCCCTCGACTGTGTCATTGCTACAGCCCGCCACAAGCTCGATCCCGCAGCCGCCGAGGTGGGCGACCGCGCCGTCCTCGAAGCTGCATGAGTCGGCCCAGTTCCACGAGATTGCTGCGTCAATCCGCCCCCACGGGTTGCCGCTCCAAGCCGTGCCCGTCGCGAAGTGACACGCCTGGATGCCCAGGTAGCCACCTTGCGGCGGCGTCCAGTCGGCATGCTCGAAGCGCAACCCGCGGAAGTGCAGGTTGCGCACGGGGCGCTCCGCAGTTCCGGTGACTTCGAGTAACCGAGTCAGGCGCGGCGCGACCACTTCCGCAGTCGTCAAGTCCTCGCCGGTTCGCGGCCAGTAGCTGAGCGTGCCGGTCTGCCGGTCGAGGTACCACTCCCCGGGCTGATCCAGCTCTTCGAAGGCGTTCTCAATGTAGAACCACCGGCCCGCGGCTGGTGCCATGGCGTCGTGCGGCTTGGCGTGTGGCCCAGCCATCTCGGCGGTGCCGGTTGCCGGGTCGATAGTCTCGAACCGCTTGCGCGTGGTGGCCCAGTTGCCGAAGACAACGCACTCGACATCGGTCAGATTCCGCCATTGCTTCACCTGCGCCGGTTCGAACTGGTACGTGTGCGTCTTCAGGTCGTCGCTCAGGCTGGCGCCCTTCAGTTGCCAACACGGCTGATCCGCGTCGCCGTTTGGCGTCCGGGCCCGACTAGCGCGCTGCCCGTTGACGTAGAGCTGCCGGAAGTACCACGTGCCCTCCGCCACTCCCGGCATGCGGGCTGTCCACACCTCGCCCTCGCCCTTCTTCCAGCCCGCGATCTTGGCGCCGCCACTGACGATCACTGTCTCCTTCGGATAGGCCGCGTAGGTGATCGAGTGGGCCGCTGTCCCCGAGTCGTCCGGTCCGTACGTCAGCGGCTCCGCGAGCGCATACGTGCCTCCGCGAATGAGTACCGTCACGTCGGCGCCCAGGCCCGCGACCACCCGTTGGCGAACAGCCTCTTGGGCGCGGGTCAGCGTGGCAAACGGCTTCTCCTTCGTGCCGGCGCTTCCGTCGTTGCCGCTGGTGGCAACGTAGAAGTCAGCGCCGGCAGCCGGCTGTTCCGCGAAGCCAATCGAGAACACGGCGAGCAGTACGGTCAGGATCAGTAGTGCCTGTTGCATGGAGGGTCTCCTTTTGCAAGTTCCAACGGGTGCCCCTTCAGTCACCGGCAACGGCCACAACGTTCCGCCTCGTTCGGAAGAACAGCGTCCCTCGGGAGATTGCCGGTGTCGCCATACATGTCTCACCCATCGAGTTGGTGCCGAGAAGCGCGAACTCGGGGTCAGCCTTCGCGACGTGCACGTCGCCGCTCTCACTCGTGAAGTAGAGCTTACCGTCTGCAGCCACGGGCGAAGCGGAGAAGCCACCTTTCAGCCGCTCCGCGTACACCTGCTCCCCGGTCTTCGCGCGGTAGCAGACGAGCGTTCCGTTGTCTCGGCAGCAGTACAGATAGTCACCGTACACCAGGGGCGTGGGCATGTAGCAGCCCTGGCGCGGGTAACTCCAGCCGACCCCGTCGTTGGCTGCCGCTCCGTCCGCAAGTGAGACGTCGCCCCGTGCCTCGGCCTTGATGGCGTACAGCGGGGACAGCCCCCCGTGGGCGCTGGTGAGGAAGAAGAGGTCGTGGGCGACGAGGGGGGTGGGCACGGGGATGTCGCCACCGCCCGTCAGCCGCCACACTTCGTTGCCGGTCTCGAAGTCGTAGCCGCCGGCGTGCCGGAAGCCGTTCACGACGACCTGCGCCTTGCCCTCGCGCACGGCAACCGTGGGAGTGCTCCACGTCGGCACGTCGTCGCGAGGCGTGCGCCAGATCTCGTGTCCGGTGGCGACGTCGAGCGCGGCGAGGAAGGAACCCTTCTGGACATCGCACTGCACGATCACGCGGCCGGCGTGGATGATCGGCGAACTCCCGAAGCCCCACTGTGCCGAAGGCATCCGGAAGAAGCCCGAATCGAGGAGACCCAGGTCCTTCTGCCAGAGCAACTTGCCCGTGATGTCGTAGCAGGAGAGCCCTTCGGAGCCGAAGAACGCCACGACGTGCTCGCCGTCAGTCGCCGGTGTCGAGTTGGCGTGGGAGGACTTGGGGTGGCGCTTGATCTTTGGCACGCCGGTGTTGGCGGTCTGTTCCCACACGATCGCGCCGGACAGCGTGTCGAGGCAGTACACCTTCCAGGCGAACGCCTCCGGTTCGTCGACCGGCTCCACGTCGCCGTACATCCCCACCTTCAGCGTCGGCTCGTCTTTGTTGCTGACCGCCGTCGTCACGAACACTCGGTCACCCCAGACGACCGGGCTGGAGTGTGCCAATCCGGGGAGCGGCGTCTTCCACTTGAGGTTGCGGGACTCGGGTACGCTCCAGGATACGGGTGTCGCATACCCCTCGGAGACGCCGCCCGCCCGCCAGCCGCGGAAACCCGGCCAGTTGACGCCGGGCGCGTCGGGCTGCTCGGCGCCACGAAGGGGAACAACTGCGAGGATCAGGACAAGGCACACGGGACTCTTCAGCTCTTCAACTCCATTCTCTGCGACTTGGCGCCTTCGCGTCTCTGCGATGGAAGGCTGGTCGCCTCGCTCACTCCGCCAGCCCAATCACCGGCCCAAACGGCGCCAGCGCGCAGGTGTGATACCGAATGCCGATCAGGTCTTCCGTCCGGCGCGCCTGCTTCCAGAGGCGTTTGAGCATGTCGTTCTTCAGGCATTCGTACGCCGGGTCGTCGATTCGGTTCACCATCTCCAGCGGGTCGGCGTCCAGGTCATACAGCTCGTCGAAGTCGAAACCGTTGAAGACGTACTTCGCATACTTCGTCTGCACGAAGCGCTGTGTGTACCACAGCTCGACGCTGCCCATCTGGTTGTAGTACTCCTGCGGCCAGCCCTCGACTTCGCCCGACCTGAAGAACGGCGCGAACGACTGGCCGTGGGTGGGGAGCGGGTCCAGCCCGGCCAGTTCCAGAAAGGTGGCGTGGAAGTCGGCCAGCGTGACGAACTCATCGACTTCGCGGCCGGGGTCGGCGATGCCTTCCGGCCACCGGACGATCAGCGGCAGGCGCATGGCCTCGTCGAAGGCGGGCACGCCTTTGCAGTACAGCCCGTGGGCGCCGACGTAATCGCCGTGGTCGGAGGTGAAGATCAGAACGGTGTTGTCGCGGAGGCCCAAGGCATCGACGGCGTCGTACACCATGCCGCGCAATTCATCCACCAGCGAGCAGTCTGCCCAGTAGTGCCGGACGGAGTCGCGCACTTCGTCTTCGCTGAGCTGCGCCCAGAGCTGTGCCTGGCGCTGGTAGAGGCGCGGCTTGTCGCGCAGGTTGTCGCGGTAGTTGGGCGGGAGCGGCACGTCGGCCAGGTTGTACCGGTCGACGTAGTTCTGCGGGACGACGTACGGATCGTGCGGATTGGTCGGGCCGCAGTGGATAAGGAACGGTTTGTCTTCTCTTGCGTACCGCTCCATCGCCTCGATGGCTCTGGTGACCACCTTGTAGTCGTCGGTGTCCTCAATGCCGCCGGGGCGGACGCCGTAGGCCAGGTGGCGGCCGTAGCCGGGGTTGACGATCTCGCCGGGACTGCGGGGGGTGTCGAAATCGAAGCCCTTCTCGGCCAGGGCCGTCCACTGCTCCCAATGGACGCCCATGTGCGCGGCCTTGGTGGCGGTGGGGTAGACCTCGTCCCAGCCGCGCTCACCGGGGTCTTCAGTGTCCGAGCAGTGCCACTTGCCTGTAATGCCCAGGTTCCAATCGGCTTCCCGCAGACACTGACTGAAGTGGGTCAACGCCGGGTCGTAGGTGCCACTGATCTTCTGCGCGTTGCAGACGTTGTTGTAGACCTTGGCCACGGACGGGTAGAACCCGGTGAAGTAGGTCGCTCGCGCCGGGCAACTGTGCGCCGAGGTCGTGTAGCAGCGACGGAACAGCAGCCCTTGCCGGGCAAGCTTGTCCGCGACCGGCGTCAGGCACGGGTGTTCCGGATTGACGACCTGCGCCTGCTCCTGATCGGACATGAAGACGAAGATGTTCGGGGGTCGGTTCGGCATGGCTGGGGCTCCTCCGAGAAACCGGGCTGTTTGCGGCGCGCCGTATTGTAGTGCTCTCGCTGGCGCTCAGCAAGGACGCGCAGCTACCTCACCAGCCTCAACTGCCGCCGCCCCGCAGGGTCACTGCTCCCCCGGGCATTGCTGCCCCGAGTACAGACCCCGGCTGACACGCACCAAGTTGTCCTCCGCAACGTCGCCTGTAACTCCGTACAGGCAGCGGCCGGATTCCCACGCCACGGCAGCGACCGAACCCCGGTGCCTCACCCGGCATGCGCATTCGCCGAGCAGCCCGTTCCCGCCGCCATTCCAGGCCACATTCTGGGGCGAGAGCTGGTAGACGCCAACGCGTTGGCCCGCGGCGGTCCGGCAGCCGTACAGGGCTGCCGGATGGTCCTTGGTTTGTGCCACGCACACACAAGGACCGACCCTGACGAGGGCCAGCCCGACCCGCGCCAAGTCGGGCACCGTCGGCGTGAAACCGACTTGCTGCTGCAGCCAAGCCGTCGCTTTGACCGGATCGGCAAAGTCCTTTGCCGGCAGGCAACTGTGAGCGCCGTGGTGGACGTGGCTGTCGATCAGCGAGGCAAGTGAGAGGCCGTTGGTGAGCGGCACGGTGCTCGGGACGACTGCCGGTCTGTCGGCCCGTGGGCGGAGCGCCCGGACGGTCAGGAGGGCGGCAGCGAGGCCGGCAGTCGCAAGGGCCGGGACGAGCCAGCGAGACCGTCGTGGTACCCAGGAAGCTCTGCCCTGGGGCAGGCTGCGCGCCTCGGCGACTATCCGCCGATGGACTCCGTCCCAGAACCCCTCCGGTTCGGCCGCAGGCTGCAGCCTTTCCCGCAACAGCCGCTTCACCGCGGTGAGCTCCGCGGCCACTGCGCGATTCGCTTCCGTGCCCGCCAGCTTGCCGCCGAGGTGCTCCTGCAGGTGTGGAGGGAGCTCCTCGTCCAGGTACGCCGAGACCAGTTCGTCTTTGAGGTCCTTGCTCATGACAGTGTTCGCTTTCAGACCCATCCCTGCGCGCGGGCGTGGTCTTTGAGCTGGCGGAAGATAAGCCGCCGGCCGCGGCAGAGCCGAGAGCGGACGGTGCCGAGAGGGACGCGCAGGGACTCCGCGATCTCCCCATACGAGAGCTGCTGGACGTCGTGCATGAGGACAGCCAGTCGGAATCCCTCCGGCAGGCGGTCGAGCGCCTGCAGCAACTGCTCGTCGGTGACGGAAGCCATCAGGGCCGCTTCCGGGTCGGCTGCACGATGGTCCGCCGAGTCTGTGCTCGGCTCTGCCGGTCTGGTCAGCTCCTCCAGGGAAACCTGCTCAGGGGTGCGACTCCGGCGGCGGCACTCGTTGATGTAGGTGTTGGTCAGAATGCGATAGAGCCAGGCGCGGAAGTTCGATCGTTGGCGGAAACGGGGAAACGCCCGGAAGGCTCGCACGAACACCTCTTGGGCCAGGTCAGCCGCATCGTCCGGATCCCGAGTCATCCGGAGAGCGCTGCTGTAGATCTCACGCTGGTATTCCTTGGCGAGAGCCTCGAACTCCTCGATGCGCTCGACTGGTTCCGGCATAACGGAGTCGCCTGATGGAGGCACACGCCGTGCCGGAATGTACCGTGCGCCGATCATTCCAACACCCGCGCGTGCGGTCTGGTTCCCGCCCGCACGCGAGTCGGTCCGCGGAAACGCCGCGCCGTCCGTGGCGGCAAGTGGGTGGAATGATTGTAGTGGAGCGCCCAAGGACCGTCAAGCCTCGGCTTGTTGAGTCGCGGCAGGGAGTGCCGGCCCGGACTGCGCCGGACCGCCAGAGCAAGGCGAGGGGAGTTCGAGACTCCGCACCCTCTCCAGTGCCGACATCTGGATCTGTCGCACGCGCTGCCTGGTGATGTTGAGCTGCTGTGCGACCTCCGCCAGCGTGCGTTCGCCGCCCCCGTCCAACCCATAGCGGAGGCGCAAGACAGTCTGGTAGCGCTCCGGCAGCGCCCGGAGACACTCGAAGAGGTCATGCACAGCCTCTGAGCGAACGGCGCAATCGTCAGGGGATTCCGCCGCCGGATCCTCGAGCAGGTCACCCAGGAACATCTCGAGGTCAGCATCGATCCGTTCATCCAGCGAGACCGGGTCCGGAGGCAACGCCAGGAGCTGCTCCACGTGCCGCAGGGGCATGCCCATCGCCTCGGCCAGTTCCTTGGCTGTCGGCGTTTGCCCGAGCTTCTGTGTCAGTTCGTCAGTGGCTCGGTCCAGTCTCCGGAGATCCCCGGCAACCTGCAACGGCAAGTGAATGCAGCGGCGAAGGTTGGTGAGCCTGCGCCGGACTTGCCCCTCGATCCAGAGAACAGCATAGGTGCTGAATCGGCACCCGTGGTCGGGGTCGAACTTGTCGACCGCCGTGATGAGACCCAGGTTTCCCTCCTGGATGAGATCCTCCATCGGCACGCCGTTGCCGCGGTAGCGGTTCGCGATGCTGACCACCAGTTTGAGGTTGGCCTCGATCAACCGCTCTCGGGCCTCGGCCTCGCCAGTCCTGGCGCGCCGGGTCAGGTCGATCTCCTCTCCACGCGAGAGCAACGGCCGCCTCCCCATCGCTCTCGACCACTGTTCGCTGACGAAGGAGGAGCCGACGAACGTGAGTGCGACCGACTCCTGAGGGGCCCCCCCGTTTCTTCCATCGCTCTCACCGGGAGCGTCTTGAGGCTCCCTGAACGCGCCTCTCGCGGCGGCGCTCGCGGGGGCCATCGAGCGAGGTGGATCGGACACACAACTGCTGAGGGATCGTGAAGGCAGCATGATTGGGGAGCACCGGGAGGAGCCGGATCGAGCCCGGTCTGGGCCCGGCGCAGAGTCACCTCTCGCCAGATGCCCCTTCTGCGATCGCGGGACGCGGAGCCGACTCAACGGCGTCACGGCGATGGCCGGTGGACTTGCCAAGTCAACGCTCGCCGGCGGCCGGTTGTTCCCGGTAGCGAAAAGACAATCTCGCCGGCGGGCCCCTCTCTTGGCGGCCGGCCCTGGCCAGCGCGCCGCAACTCGGGACTCGGCCCCCTCCTCACTCGTCTTCGTGGGGTTCGAACTGCCCTTTACCGCCCCGGACCCAACTGCTCGCCCAACCACTCGAAGGCTGCCTCCTGCATCTCCGCGTTGAACTCGTGCGGCACGTCCCGCAGCCGCGTTTCCAGCCGGTCGCCGGCGCCTTGCGACTCCCACACCGCTCCCATCTTCGCGTATGCCTCCTTCACCGATGGCACCGGGAAGAGCGCGTCCTGCAAGTCGTTGTAGAACAGCATCGGCTTCGGGCACGCCAGGCTGGCCACGTCCGGGTAGTCGAGGTGGTTGGAGAGACCTGGATGCACCATGGTGAAGCACGACTGCCCGCGGGTCTGGTTGTTGCCGGGCGTCATCAGACCCTTCACGGTTGCCATCCAGCAGATCGCCACGCCGGCGCGGATGTGGTCCGATAGAGCGGCTACTTGCCACGTGCGGAAGCAGCCCCTCGAGAGTCCCAGCGCCGCCACGCGCCCCGGGTCCACCTCCGGGCGCGTCGCCGGAACTCGGCTGCCCGCAGGTCTTCATGGGCGATAGTGCCCGCGAGCGACGTGCCGAGGTGGAGCAGGTTGCCGGCCAGCGCCTGCTGACCTTCGTACCCGGCGCCGCCCCGGTCCGACCAGTTCAGGGCGTCGTGGCTGAAGCACACGTAGCCGCGCTTCCCCAACTCGTCGCCCAGCCAGCGGCCGCCGTAGTACTTCCCCACCCATTCGTGCGCAGACGCCATTCGCTCAGCGATGTCGGCGAACGGCCGGATCCTCTTCTCCTTGCCGATGTCGAACCGCGCTCCGTGATCGTGCAGGCACAGCACCGCCGGGAACGGATCAGCGCCTTTGGGCACGGTTATGTAGGCCAGCACGCGGCTGTCGCCGGTGAGGTTGAGCACGACCTTCCGCGTGACGTACGTGCCCCGGTCCTCCTCTGCGACGACCTGCGGCGCGAACTCGACGGCCGGTGGCGGCGACTTCCTCCGGTCGCGGTCATGGCGGGCGCGGAGCGAGGATCCGTGCACCGCGAGACCGCCGCTCGCGTGCCCTTCTAAGGAACGTGCAGGTGTGGGCGGTGCGGACCGCGAACCCGTGGTGCCTGAATCGAGACGCAAGTGCGCCCGACCCAAAGGTGAACCCAACAATGAAGGCCGTCCGAATCTCAGGCGAACGACAGGCTGAACTGATCGACCTCCCCGACCTAGAGGCGAAGGGGGAATACATGGTCGTCAAGATCCACGCGACGCCCATGTGCACGGAATACAAGGCGTACAGAGCGGGACACCTGTGGCAGGGAATCGGGCACGAAGCCGCAGGCGAAGTGGTGGAGGTCGCGCAGCCGGGCAAGGTAAAGGTGGGTGACCGCGTGGCGGTCATGCCGCAACTGCCGTGCGGCAGATGCGCGTTGTGCCTGAAGGGCGAGTACATCCACTGCCAGTACCTCGAGAACCTGACGGAGGCGACCGGCTACGAGGGCGGCAACGGCACCTACGCCCAGTATGTGCTCAAGCAGGACTGGCTCCTGCTCCCCCTCCCCGACGGCATGTCGTACGAGCACGCCGGCATGGCCTGCTGCGGACTGGGACCGACGTTCGGAGCGATGCAGCTCATGCAGGTGGACGCGTTCGACACCGTGCTCGTGACCGGACTGGGCCCCGTCGGACTGGGCGCCGTGGTGAATGCGGTGTACCGCGCCGCCCGGGTGATCGGCGTCGAGGGGCAGCCCTTCCGGGCGAACCTGGCGCAGGAGCTTGGCGCCGAGACCGTGATCGACCCGGCGGAGGAGGGCGCGCTGGAGCAGCTCATGGAGCTGACTGACGGCCTCGGCATCGACAAAGCCATCGACTGCTGCGGAGCCCCCAGGCGCAGCGCCTGTGTATTGACGCGGCGCGACGCAAGGGGCACATCGCCTTCGTCGGCGAAGCAGGCGAGCTGACCCTCAACGTGAGCCAGGACCTGATCCGCAAGGGGCTGACCCTCCACGGCGCGTGGCACTACAACCTCGGCGACGCCTCCCGAATCATGCAGGTGATCCGCGGCTGCGGCGATCTGCTGGACAAGCAGATCACCCACACCTGCCCGATGAGCAGCGTCCGGGAGGCGTTTGAGTTGCAACTGACCGGCGACTGCGGCAAGGTCGTGCTCTATCCGTGGGAGTGAGGCCGGATGAGAGCGCACGGCGGTGCGGGGTGCAACCGTGGCCCGGTCACGCGCGGCCGGAAGCAGGCGGCCGAGTTCCAGCCGCCTCCGTTGTCAGGCGCTCTCGGTCTGCAGGAACTCCTGACGAATCCGCTCGATCAAGCCGGGGAGGTTGGGTTCCTCGAAGCCGATTCCCGGCGCGGGCGCCCTGTTGCGCTTGATGTCTGGCGGAAGGTGCATGTGGTGGGGGAAGGTTCCGGCGAGTTCTTCGGCTTCCGGATGCTCAAAAGGGTCATACCACCGTACCTTCTCGCCACCGACGTGGACCTCGTAGCTGTAGTTGAGGAGCCTCCCGGCCTCAAAGTCAACGAGTTCCCACACGTCCAAGACCACGTCCTGTCGAAAGGTGACTTGCCCCTCCACCTTCGCGAGCGTTCGGCCGATGG
>PEVN01000190.1 GCA_002779825.1 Armatimonadetes bacterium CG06_land_8_20_14_3_00_66_21
CCTCACCGACGTGGCGCGGTGCTTCAAAGCGAAAGACCTGAACCTGCTCCGCGCCAACCGGTTCCTGGAGTACCAGAAGACCGGGCAGGGGGAGAACCCGCTGCCGACGTTCTGAAAGCTGACGGCTGACTGCTGAGAGCTTGCGAGACCTACCATGACGAGACTGTTCACAACCTTCGCGGCGTTGACAGCACTGGGCACAGCCTCCGCCCAGGTCCCCGAGGCCTGGAAGGACTGGCCGCCGGAGGTGTTTGACCGGATCGGTGTCGTGCCGATAGGCGCCACCAGCCGTGCTGCGGCGCTGTCTGCGGATGTGCCTATGCCACTCACCATGGGCGCGCAGGAGGCAGCGATATGGGCCGTGCCGGTTCCCGTCGACAATGGCGACCGTTTGATGCGAGCAAGGCTCGCAAGCGGAGACCTCTCCGCTCCAGTGAGGGCGTGGCTTCGAACACTGAGCCCCGAGGCGCTAACCAACCTCGTGGAGACGACGCCCCGACACACCGATGACCACGACGCTTGTGATGCCGTTGTGGAAACGCTGATGGCGGTGCAGGCACCCAACCCACACGGTGCCGGCTGGTCCGACAGGACGCTACTACGCGTGGCGGACTACTACCGAGACCGCGACGACGAGCGGTGCGTGCCACTTTACGAGCAACTGCTGGCGAAGCGGACGATGAAGACAGACGGGTGGGTGCCCGAGCTGTTTGGACTCGGGACCCACTACAGGGCCACCGGCCGTCCCGACAGGGTGATAGAGGTGTTCCGGTCAACGCAGCGGTTCACCACAAACAAGGACGTGATCGCGGACTACGAAGTGGAGGCGCTCCGCGTGCTTGCCGCGAGCGGGCAAATGGAGCAGGCGTTCACTGGCTACGAACGGCTGATGTCACAAGAGTTGACGCCGCGCCGTCGCTGGATTGTCGTCGGGGACATGTACCACGTCTTGGAGACGCGAGGAAGGATTGCCGAGTCCCAGATGCTGCGTGAGAACGCGCTCGCGGGACGGTGGGGCCCGGAGGTGGCGGTGCGCACGCGCTTGTCGCTCGCGACCGACACGAGGATCGCGGCCATCTGGACGCAGAAAGCCGCCGAGCGAGAACGGCTGAATGTGCAAGCGCAAGCCCTCTACAAGCAGGCCGTCGCGGAGTGGAAGAGCTCCGTGGCGAGTGCGAGTACGCACTCGCCGGCAGCTTCGGATCTGGTGGAGAAGATCCGTGTTGCCGAGGCCTTTGCGGACTACTTGTCGGCAGAGCTCCGTCGATGACCCATTGCGGAGGTCTCCGGCCCGTCCGGACCCCTGAGAGGGGGAGCGATAGCCCGACCTACGTTCGGCTCTACCACAGAAGAAGGTGCCTCATGATGGGCCACCTGGAAGGGAGAGTTGCTCGACGTATCTGGCTTCGTCGGCATGGTAAGAACCGCACACACAGCGAATACTGCTGGGCACTGTAAGATGGACTCGCAAGGAGGAGTCATCGCGATGCGTTGGACACTACCGAGACTGACTGCAATTGCGGTGTGCGAGGTACTGCTACCCGCCTGCACCAAGACTCACGCGAACAACACCGGCCCCTGCGTTCAGAATGGCATCTACTGCGATGCGGACCCACAGTGCAGCGTCACCGGTCCTGAGTGCGACCAAGACTGCGTAGCGACTTCGAACGTGAGGCGCGCCAGCGCCTCCTGCGCCAACATGAACCAGACTCCGTGCAGCACCCATATCGAGACCACCGCGTACACCGAGAAGTACTGCGTCGAGATCCTCACGTTCAAGGACGGGAAGTGGTGCCGAACGCAAACGTGCGTGGACGATGCGAGCCCCACCATCCTCCAATGCACGTTCTGCGACTAGACACGATTGCACACGGTGTGTCGAAGGCTACCGGGCGGCTCCGTGCGCGTAGGCAACTTGGCGGCAACTCTCGGCGGACTGCAGCCAGTGACCGCAATGCATGCCGTAGGGCAAGAATCCCGCGCAAAGTCGGGTGCCCGCCCCCTGTTCCGGTTGCCCAGAGGGCGGGCAGTGACTGCGCATGAGCACAGTCGGTGTCCCCCAGAGAAGCACAGCAGGCACGACGGAAAGGCAGAAGCGTAGGGGCATGAGTCCTCCGAACGCCGAACATGAGAGAAGGTGAGGCCATGTACGGGAAGGCGCTGCGCGCACACGGTTGCGTGGGCGCGCAGGTGAGTGTGCTCCTGGTAGTAGTGCTCAGCACCGCGAGGTGCGCGTGTGCCGAAGAGACTGACGACCTGACCGCCTTTGCGCAGGCGAGGAGACAGCAACTCAACCTCGAATCCATTCGCACCCTCCAGTTGTCGTATGCCTTGGTCCAGATCACGCCCGCGCCAGCACGACCGGTGGCGCTCATCTACCAGTCCTGGCGAGGCGATGACGACTTCGTTGAGTTCCGCTTCTTTGTTGACCTGAAGTCGCCCGATGCGGCTGAGTTGACCGCGGAGCCACGCAGACCGGACGCCCTCAGAGACGTGCAGGTCAGGTGGCGACACCAAGGCAGGATCTACAAGAAGCTGCAGGGAACCGAGCGTTACTGGAATCTCTGCGACCCCGACGGGTGTCCGCAGTATGCCGTGCCTCCGGGTGATGACTACCTGGGTGTGCTCGGCTTCTGCCACACCCAAGGCGACGCCCCTCTGGACTTTGCGGCGATCACGCACGAACGGCTGACGCGCTCCCTGTGGTTGCCCGCTCCTGTGCCCACACCCAGTCGTCGTGTCCGCTTGGTCTACCCACCCGGCAGACTGAGGGATGGCATGGTGGAGCGCATCGAGGGGTTCGACACGGCGGACAGCAAGCTCCGCAACCGTCAGACATACATGGACTTCCGCGAGGTTGACGGACGACAATGGCCTCGGTTGGCCGCTGTGGAGACATGGAAGTCGGTGCCACGTGCGGGGTCGACACCGGGGATGACCGGTGAGGAGCCGACGCAGAAAATGGTATGGGTCCTGTTCAGCGCTGCCGTGAATCGGCCCATCAGTCCTGAGAAGCTGCGAGTGGACATCCCTGTCGACGCCCGTATTACAGACAGGCGCTTCGACCCGCCGCTTTTCTACGACCACAAGCTGAACCCGACAGACGACCAACTCCTTGAACTCTATAGACAACGAGAGGTGGAGCAGAAAGCGAGAGGAGATGCGACCCGTTGAGACGAATGCACCGACGTTCACTTGCGGGGTTTGCTGGGCACCGCGGCGCGCGACAGCATTGCGGCACCCAAGCGGCCACACTCACCCGTTTCCCGTGGCGGTCCGTGGCGACTGCACTGGCCATGTGGGCGGCAGTCCTTGGCGGCCGCGGCAGCATTTCGATGGCCGCGCAGCTTCAGGCGCCAAGCCTCGAGCATGACTTCGGCCTCGCGCGTCAGCAACAGAACTTGAGACATGCCTTCACGGTGTTCAACGTGGGGAGGAAGAAGGAGGACTTGCGCCCCAGTCCGAGCTGCAGTTGTGTGAGCGCCACTATAACCCCGCCCGCCGTAGCCCCGGGCGATGGGTGTTCTCTGGAGGTGTCAGTCCAGACGGGTGAACTGCGTGGGCGACAAGAGGTTACGCTCCGCATCTTCGCCGACGACGAGACTACCGAGTCGCTCCTGTTCCGAGTGGTCTTCACGGTGACGCCAGAATTCGAGGTGACTCCCGCCGAGGTCAGGTTCTCGGTCAAGCACGCCAACACCGGCAACGCGGTAGTGGTTGTGCGGCCCGTCGCAGGGAAGGGAGTTCGGGTGACCAGCGTGGAATCTGACTCGCCTTTCGTCCAAGCAGCGGTGAGCGAGGCGAAGGGGAAGCACACGGGCTCTCGTCTGGTGCGTGTCAGTGTGCCGCCGTGTGCGCCCCAGGGCAGGCTGACGGCCGTTCTGCGCGTCAAGACGACAAGCGCGCGTGTGCCCGTGTTGAGGATTCCCGTCGCTGTCTCGGTCAACGGGCCCTTCGCGCTTTCACCGAACCAGGTTTCGTTTGGCATGGTCTACGCCCCGGACGGTGCCGTAAGCACCCAGACCCGGCAGGTCACGGTCCGACGCAAGGACGGGAAGGCTTTCATGCTCTCCATTGGCGCGTGCGGTCACCAAGGGGTGTCGGCCCGACTTGCGGAGAGCGGCAAGCGCTCTGTGCACCACGTGATTATCTTGCTGCGTCTGCAGGTGGGGACGCCCCGTTCGACGGGATTCCTTGAGACCGCGATTCCGTTGTACGCAGACGGCACCAGAGAACCTGCCATACTGCTCCCGACCCTCGCGTACGTTCGCCCCCGACGTTCGGCAGATTCGTCGTCGTGCTGCGGGAAGACCGCTGGCGCTGAAGGATCAAGGCGATCGGAGCCCCGCTGAGTAGGCTTCGGCACTGGAAGGAGCTTCGAAACTGTAGGCACAGGCTTACGGTCTTACCGCCACCCGCGCGGCATGGTGCGAGGCCGGGAAAGAGCTCGTCCCGCATTGGGACTCTACCACGTTGTTGGATGGCGTGGGCCCTGACCCGCGTGCCGCTGCTCGACTGCTCTGGCACCCCTCCCCCCGTTCCCCCTCTCGTGACGGCCGCCGCCGACAACCTCCACGCCCGCCTCAACGCCCAGCTTGCCCTCGGCGACTACGGCAACGCCGTCGCCGACGCCTTGGACGAGATGCGCGAAGCCGGCAACAGCAAAGACAAGTTGAAGATGACCCAATCCCTCACCGACGTAGCGCGGTGCTTCAAAGCGAAAGACCTGAACCTGCTCCGCGCCAACCGGTTCCTGGAGTACCAGAAGACGGGGCAGGGGGAGAATCCACTGCCGACGTTCTGAAAGTTGATCTGATAGCTGACCGCTGATAGCTTGCGAGACCTACCATGACGAGACTGTTCACAACCATCGCGGCGCTGACAGCACTGGGCACAGCCTCCGCTCAGGTTCCTGAAGCCTGGAAGGACTGGCCGCCGGAGGTGTTTGACCGGGTCGGAGTAGAGCCGGTCGAGTTGCGCGGCATATTGGGCTTCGACCTGGTCGGCGTGGAGCCGGTTAGTGTACCATCAAAGCTGGGGGTGAGTGAGGGCGGGCCCGACCGGTCGCTGCCGGGCGCTGTGAACGCGGGAGAGCGGCTCATGTACGCTCGCTTCAAGAACGGCGACTTGGCGGAGGCGGTGCGAGCATGGCTCCGGCGTCGTAGCCGGGATGAGTTGATCCAACTGGTCGAGACGACTCCCCGACACGCCGATGACCATGCGGCGTGCGACGCGGCGCTGGAAGCGTTGCTCGCGGAGAATGGGAAGCTCGACGCACGTCGGACCGATCTGCCTGACAGGACGGCGCTACGTCTGGCGGACTACTTCCGAGAACGCGGCGACGAGAGGTGCGTGCCACTCTATGAGCAGCTCCTCGGCAAGCGCAACGCCAAGACAGATGGTTGGGTGCCCGAGCTCTACGGTCTGGGGGAGTTCGCCAGCCGAAAGGGGAGGGCGGGCGATGCGGTCACCTACTTCCGAAAGGCCGGAGACTTCACAGACAACCAGGATGTTCTTGCGGATATGGAGATAGAAGCGTTGCGCACTCTTGCGGTGTCCGGCCCGGCTGGCACTGCTGCCAATGCGTACCAACAGCTCCTGCAACGAGACTTGCAGCCGTACCGAGCTTGGGTCGCCCTCGGGGATCTGGCCGGTCTCTATCGACAAATGGGCAAGCCCGCTCTTGGCGCGCAACTGCTGTCCGATGCCGAAGACGGGCACTGGGGAGTCATAGTGAAGTTCTACGCATTGCGCGCCCGCGCTGAGGCGCTTCGGCGGGTTGCATCGTGCGCAGTCGAGGGAGACGTGCGTCGGACCGGCTTCTTGCAGGCGTTGCGGCTATATGACCAAGCTCTTACGGCAGTGGCTGAGGCGGATCCACAGAGCAGGGACCGCCAGACTGAACGCGTAGTCTCAGAGGCGCAGCGGATGGCCGACCATCTCAGGTCCGGTGTGTGCGCGTCTGATGGGAGGAGGTGACCGCTGCCTCACGGGAGAGCAACAGATAACTGGTCCACATCGTTCTATCAGCAATCCGCGTGACGCTGCACCCCTGCAGCGGACGACTCTATCGAACAGCCGCGATCCAACGAAGGAGAGAATGACATGACTAAGCGAGTTCCGGGCCGAGTACCCATCGTTCAGCTTGTGGTTGCAATAGCTATCCCAGGGCTGCTATGTCTCGCTATGCCCAGCGCCCTCGCCAACCCCATTGGGCCTTGTGAGTATGCATGGACATCCTGCGACAACAGCTGCGCCATCGTGTGGGACCAACAGGTGCAGCAATGGAAGTGTGACTGGAAGCACTGGACCACAGTACACCTGCAGTGCCTCATGGTTGCCGGGAACTGCTCGTGGCAATTCACGGGCGGGACCTGGAACAGCACGTTCTACTACTGCGATCCGTTCCCGAATGCGTGGGGATGGCAGTGCGCCCAGGATGACTGCACGCACGATACGATTGCATGCACCCAGTGAGAAGCATCGCCCTCGTCAGCCGGTGCAGTCGGGCCGTGCGAACTGGCGGGCCGTTGGCGGCGCGGCGGCATCGGCAGGCTAGGGCGGGAAGGAACGGTGGAGAATGACCAGTCTACGGCACCGCGCGGGACGGCGTCTGCCAACACCCTACGTCTTGGCGGCACTCGCTGTCGCGATGGTATGCTCTCCCACGACCGTGAGCGGAGCGGCCGACCCAGTCTCGACCTTCTGGGCTGCATACGCGCGCAACTTCGATCTTGCCGCAGTGCATTCACTCCAGTTGACCTGCGCCATTGAGCGTGTTGCCGCCGACTCGGTGCCAAGGTGGCGGGTCACGCGGATGGCGCTTCAGGAGACGCGCGCGTGGTACGAGGTACTACTCCCGCAGCGCAGTGCGGCGGTCCCCCTTGAGCCGAAGCCACCGGACAGGCCGGAGCGTCCGACAGAGGCGAACGACCCAGCGATGTGGGCGTACTGGTGCAACGGCGAGGCGGAATACAAGGTCAACCTCCTCCCGGCGTCGGCGTGGGAGATCAGAGCAGTTGGGCAGCAGCCGCAGAACTCCGAGGCCTTCAGGCTTGGCCAGAATCTGCTTCAGGAGTTTGGCTTCCGCCCTGGTGGAGCGCCATACCAATCGGACGGTACCTCCTATGAATGGAGGGCGGATGAGCGTGTGATAGTGGTCCGGTTCGCCCACGGCGCACACTACTTCGAGTACTATGTCTCTGACGACCCTAAGCTGAACGGACTCCCAGCCAAGATCCGGATGTTCAACCGTGGTGATAAGCTAGTCGCGGCATGGGCTTACGAGGGATGGACGGACGCTGGCGGGATCCGGTTGCCCACCACCGTTGAGCAGGTAAACTACCTGCCGGCTGGCGCGCACTCCTTCGACGAGGCTCGAGAATCATCGTGCCGCACGGAGAGATGGCACATTCTTCATGCCCGGGTCAACGGCGCCATTGCCCCGGAGTCCTTCACCCCCTGGATCCCGGACGGACACGATGTGCTGGACTTCCGCTTCGACAGCCTCCCACTCCACTATGTCCAGAACAATCGCAGGACCCAAGAGCAGCTATTGGAGATGGCTGCGCAAGAGAAGGTCCGTCGCGATCGCCGTTAGAAGGAGGCTCCAAGTGACTGCAACACGTCATCGCTGGCGCAGAGGAGCGGCCCGCTGTCGCGCGTGGACGGCAGGACTGGCGTCAGTTCTGACACTGGCCACGTTGGGGCGATGCTGCCCGGCCGAGAGCGCTCTGCGTGTACAGGACCCGATCCGCGATCTGGGCGTCGTCCGGCAGAACGAGATTGTGTCGGTCCAGTTCGCCGTGACCAACGCCGGCCAGCGACGGGTTCGGATCGTGAGCGCGGCACCGTCCTGCACGTGTGTCAGTCTGGATCTGACGGACCCGGATGTCCAACCGGGTGGCCAATGCAGTGTCCGTGCGAAGCTGGCGGTCGGACTGCTGGAAGGCGATCAGGTGAACTCGATCATCCTGGGGACGGAAGAACCAAATGCTGAGCCACTCGTCCTGAAAGTGGTTTTCCGAGTGGTGCCGGAGTTCCGGGTCAGCCCAACGGACTTGAAGTTCGCTTTTGGTCAGGACGGCAAGTGGCCTTCCCAAACGGTGCAAATCGTCCCGCTCGCAGATCCGCCCGCCGTGCCGGTGGCTGTGTCCAGCGACTCCCCGGCATTCACGGCCCACCTGGACGTGACAGAGGACGGCACACCGGCAGTGGTTGTGTCGCTGACTGATCCGCCCCCCCCAAGGTGACCACCGAGGCGTTGTCACGATCACGACCAACAGCGAATATCGCCCGCACGTCGATATCGTGGCAGAAGCCGAGGTCCCCGGGCCTTGGGTGTGCCAGCCGACAAGGGTAGGCTTCGGGTTCGTCACGGCCGGCAAGGCGGATCCCGTCATCAGGACGATCCGAATCAACCGCCGAGACCGCGTTGCCTTCGCTGTCGAGGAGTTGAGGTGCATGGGCGCCCCTTTCTCGGCGGAGGTTGTCGGCCTGGGAGAGCAGGCGACGCACGAGATTCGCGTGCGCATGGACCAGTCCGCCCTTGTGGCGCCCAAGGAGAGTGCGGAACTGGTCTCCGGGAACCTCTGCGTGCGCATGCAGGGGGCACAGGGGTACGCTCTGGTCGTGCCGCTGCTGGCCGCCCTGCAGCCCGAGGGACCGTCGGGCTGCAAGGGGTGTCCACCCAAAGACTCCGACAGCACGCTGAAGAAGGCCACAGGCGATCACCAGAAGGGCGGCTGACAACAGGCGGCAGTCGCCGACCCGCGTGAGAGTTGGCGGAGCGGGGTCGCATCCGCGTCTCTTGCCTCTCGGCAGAACAGACGGCCCCCGCGGGGCCCGCATCTCCCCCACCAACTCCCGCCTAACCACCTCCAGCTCCCCGCCCATGACCGCATGTAGTCCTGCGGCGCGCGCCCGGCTCGGAGAACCGCGGCGGCCCTTGCAGAGCCCGCCAGTGGGTGCCGCGGACGGGCCTGCTGCCAGCCAAGACAGGCCCGGTGCCGTCCGAGGCGACCTCGGGTGCGTCCGGGCCCGGCCCGGATGACTTCGGGCCGGTCTTGGGGTATTATGAGGGCGGCCCCACCCCGAGAGAGGCAGGCCCGGGCGGACCCGAGGCAGCCTTGGCCCGGTGCGGGCCAGGCCCGAACCAGCGCGGGCCGGTCTTGGCACAGTTCGGGCCGATCTTGGGCGCACCCGGGCCGGGCCCGGGTGTGATGACTTCGGGCCGGTCTTGGGGTATTATGAGGGCGGCCCCACCCCGAGAGAGGCAGGCCCGGGCGGACCCGAGGCAGCCTTGGCCCGGTGCGGGCCAGGCCCGAACCAGCGCGGGCCGGTCTTGGCACAGTTCGGGCCGATCTTGGGCGCACCCGGGCCGGGCCCGGGTGTGTCCGGGCCTGGCCGCAACCAGTCGGAGGCAGGCCAACCGGCGTCTGTGAGATGAAACGACGCGTGGAAGCGAGGCGCAGCAGTCGGGCGTGCAGGTGAGGAAAGGAGTCAGTACGAGGGCAATCTCTGCCCTAATGCGCGCGCAACGCTTTGAGTCGGCCGCCATCGGCCCCGCCGACCGCCTCCGGCAAGCTACTCGGTCACAAGCGGGACGTGTCGTATCAGGCACTGATCAAGCTGACGCTCGCTGACATGGTGCAACGGGAGTTGGGGGCTGTTCCGGCCCCGGGAGCCCGTTCCCTGCCAACAGAGGCTCCGCGCCTTCCGGAAGGCGCAGTCCGGCGCGCGTACCGTGTCGGGATCGCGCTGGATCAAGAAGCCCGTGTCTCCGTGGACGCGACCGAGTCCGTGGGTCAGGACAGAGTGCCCCAACCTCACGTGCAGGCCGGAGGCCACTTCGCCGTGCTCTTCTCCCGGTGGCGCCCTGTCGACGACCGCTCCTTTCACCAACTCGCGCCACATGCCATTGTCCGGCATGTGCCAGGACCCCTCGGCGGTGACGTGACGCTGGACTTCCACTGCGGCGACGCTCATCGGGGATCATCTCGCGGTCCGCGGACCGCGAGGCGGATTATAGCAGGATTCGCGGTCGGTGGGGCGAATTGCCAAGCTGCGACTTCGTCCCCGCAACTCGAACCGGAGTCGCCGCAGGACTGACGATGAGTTCCTTGCCCAACCGAAGCCTCACAGACGCGGTCAAGCGCAGCGCGGCCTTCCTGCTCGTGTCTCTCGCCGCGTTGTCCCGTCCGGCTGGCGCAGGACCCGCCGAGCGCCTCTGGCAGTTCCTGTCGACCCATCCCGAGTCCGGCGTCTTCGGCTACCCGGGTGAGGTCGCGCTGCGGAAGTACGTGTTCCGCGAGTTCCGCCGGCTCGGGCTGAAGGAAGTCCACGGGTTGCCATTCGAGACGGGGACTCCGTTCCAGCACTACGCACGGCTGCAGGTCGCCGGCGAGGTCAACACTCAAGATCCGAAGTCCGAAACCAGCAATCCGACATCCCAAATCCGACATCCCAAATCCGAGATCCCCCTCCAGTGCTTCTGGCCCAACCAGGTGCGGACCTGCTCCACACCGCGGGAGGGCATCAAGGGCAAGCTGCTCTACGCGGGCGACGGGCAGTACCGACGGTTCGACGGCCAGGAGGTCCGGGGGCGCATCGTGCTGCTGGACTTGGACTGCGGCGACCGCTGGTTGAATGCCTTTGAGCTGGGTGCTAGTGCAGTTGTCTTCCTGCCCAAAGGGCCGGTGCCCCGGCAGGAACTGGAGAAGAAGCTCCTGTCTCTGCCGCTCAACGCGCCGCGGTTCCTGGCGCCCGAGCGGTCCGTCGGCCGGCTGAAAGAACTGGCTGCCACAGAGGCGGAGGTGACGCTGGCGGCGTGGCAGGAGTGGCGCCAAGTCACCGGCTATGACGTGCTGGGCAAGATCCCGGGAACGGACCCTGAACTCGGGAAAGAGCACTTGGTGATCTCGGCTCACTACGACCGGATCTCCGCCGTGCCCACGCTGGCTCCGGGCGCCGAGAATCTGGTCAGCTTGGCGGCGCTACTGGAAGTCGCTGAGGAGTTGGCGCAGCATCCGCCGAAACGGACTGTGGTGTTGCTGGCGACTTCGGCACACTACCTGGGCATGGCCGGCATGGGGGCCTTCGTGCGGGCGTACGACCTCGCCGCCAGGGACGTTGTCCTCCAAGCGGACCTCGACCCGGACGGGAAGCGCTCGGCGCGGCTGAAGGGGTTGATGAACCGCTACTTCAGCGGCTACGCCGACGAGAAGAAGCAGCCGTTGACCTTCTTGATGAGCCTTGACCTCAGCGCTGGCGGGACGCGGACGGGGATCTTCCATTTCGGCGCGTACGAGGAGAACCGAGACCTGTACCGCGAGCGTCGATACGTTCTGGTGGGCCAGCGGGTGGCGCGGCAGACGGAAGCGCTGGAGAAGACAAGCGGGCTGGCCGCCGCGACCCACTTCGCTGACGGCATCAACCCGCAGAAAGGGCGCAGCCCGGAGAGCTTCTTCTCCGAGCTGCCTGCGTTCGAGAGCGAGGTGGCGTCGCTCGTCTTCCCCGGTCTGGCCTGGGCGACGTGCAGCGATGATCGCGACTTCGTGAATACCCCCTTCGACACGCTGGACCGCCTCCTCGCGCGGACGCCGTGCGTCCGCGAACGGACGGGGTCCGTTCGCGAACGGACGCCATGCGTCCGACGCGACAGCGCCGACGCCCAAATCGGCTACCTGCGCCGACTCATGCCGTTGATTGCCAACGACGAGCGCTTCCCGGTGCGCACCGTCGAAGACGGCAGGCTGAAGGAGCCGGTCTTCGGGCAGTCAGTGTGGTGGGACAAGGGCGAGACGTTCTTCCCCAGCACGCCGGTGCCATTTCCCGTCGCCGCCGCCACGATCCAGCGCGGCTGGTTGGGCGGGTTCATGCGCAGCTACCCCAAGCCGCTGTTCGGGGTGCACATGGAGCAGACCGTCGTCGGCGACGCGGAGGGTAAGTGGAGCCTGGAGAACTTCCTGTGGCCGTATGGCGCCCGGGCGGAGAGCCAGGGGGTCGACCCGTTGCTGCTTGTCCCCGGCGACTTGAGCAACGTGCGGCACTTTGCCGAGCGCTTGGAGCGGGCACGCGACCCGCTTTCCGCCTACCTGAAGCAGCAACTCCCGCCGGAAGCTGCGGCCCGGTTGCGGGAGTACGTCGCCGCCTCGGAAGACGAGAAGATGTCCGTCGAGCGGTCGCTGATGGACGCAGTCAACCTGGCGCTGCTGGACAGGAAGCTGTATGCGGCCGACCGGTTCGCCGGGGTTGCACTGTTAGACGAGTTGCGCCTGAGGGCCGAGCGACGGCCGGCGGGCGTCGAACTCAGCCGGCTCAACCGCCTGCTGCTCCATGCCGCCTACCCCGCGGCCATCCCCGCCCCGCCTCAGTCCGGCGCCATCGCGCTCGCCCCCGACAAGGGTGAGGAAGGCGACCGGAAGTCCAGCTTCCTCAACGTGGACGTGGGCGCCAAGGGCGGGCGGCTGCTCACGCAAGTCCTCTTCCACTGCACGGGCATGGACTTCGTCAACCTGTTCGACCCACGCCAGTTGACGGCGCTACGCAACGTGAGCGTGCTGGACGCGAAGACGGCGACGGAGCCGATGGAGTTCGGCTGGTCGCTGCCGCTGGCCACCCGCTACGACTCCTCGTATGTCGAGCCGTGCGCAGTGGTGTTCGCCGACCCGCCGTCGAGGATCTCGGCATTGATGGGCGGCGGGCTCATCGGCCACCGGTTGGTGCTGATCCACTCGACACCCAAGGAGCCGTTCGGCGTGGGTCTCCCGGCCACAACCGCGCGGGTGCCACTTGCCATGAAGCAAGTCGCCCACGATCTCTACCAGTTGGATGAGTACCGGCTGGGCATCCTGAAGCGGCACGGCATCGAGAGCGAATACCTCCATGAGTTGCATGTCGAGACGAAGCGGCTACTGGACGAATCGGGCCAATCGGTGAACCGTCGGCTGTGGAGCCGCGCCGTTCCCGCTGCCAGTCGCGCCTGGGCGCTGGAATCCACCGTGTACCCGGCGACGCTGGCCACGTCCAACGACGTGGTGAAAGGCGTCCTGCTGTACCTTCTCCTGACGCTCCCCTTCGCCTACTTCATCGAGCGGCTGTTGTTCGGCTTCGCCGACATCCGCAAACAGATCGCCGCGACGGTGGGCGTCTTCGGCGTGGTGCTGGTCATCCTGGCCGCCGTGCACCCGGCCTTCAGTATTACCTTCACGCCGTTCATCATCTTCCTGGCGTTTTTGATCCTCACGCTGGCGGCTATCGTGAGCAGCATAATTGTGCGCAAGTTCCAGGTCGAGCTGCGCCAACTCCGCGGCGGGATGCGAGGCGTCCGAGAGGCGGACGTGAACCGCGTTGGGGCGCTGACGGCTGCGATCAACCTGGGCATCGCCAACATGCGGCGGCGCCCCATTCGGACATGGCTGACGTGCAGCACAATTGTACTGCTCACGTTCACGGTCCTGTCGTTCACGTCCCTCCGCGGCTTCATGAAGTACAACCAGTTCCCGCTGCCGTGGCAGGCACCGTTCGAGGGACTCATGCTCCGGAACCTGAGCTGGGGCTCGCTGGAGGAGGGCGAGTACCGCGGGTTCATGGACTCCCTGTCCGACCGGTTCTACGTCGCCCCGCGCTACTGGCACATGCCGCCCCGCCCGGAGGAGCCGACCGTCACGGAGGTCAGCATCACAACTCCGGGCAGAGCGGCCCCGCAGATCCTGGCGCTGGACACCGTGGTCGGCTTGGGAGTCAATGAGCCTCGGTGCACTGCCGTTGGTCGCACGCTGACTGCCGGCCGTTGGTTCCGTGCGGGTGAGCAGGCGTGCCTCGTGCCGGACACGGTGGCGCAGGCCGCGGGCATCACCCGCGGCAATATGCGGCAGTCGCAAGTCACCTTCTACGGGACACCACTGACCGTTTGCGGCATCTTCAGCTCGAAGAAGATGGACCAGATAAAGGGCCTTGGCGAGGAGCCGATCACGCCGGTGAACTTCCTCATGTACCGGCCGGCGTACCGGTCAGAAGACGAAGAGCTTCACCCCGACGCGCTGGCCATGGAGGAGTACATTCACTGGCCGTCGTCGACCACACTGCTCATCCCGGCGGAGGTCTCGGCCGCCAAAGGCGGCACCCTTCGCGAGATCCTGGCGGCACCAAAGAGGAACCTCGATCTGGAAGCCGAACTGGCGCCACTGCTGCGCAAATGGTCGCTCATCCTCTATGTCGGGCAGGGCGGGCAAGCCAAGCTGTACAGCTCGCTGGCATCGTCTTCCTTCAGCGGCTTCAAAGACCTGTTCATCCCGGTGCTCATTGCGGCGATCATTGTGTTGAACACCATGCTGGGATCGGTCTACGAGCGCGTGCGAGAGATCGGCGTCTACAACTCCGTCGGGCTGTCGCCGGTCCATATCGCGTCGCTCTTTCTGGCGGAGGCCGCGGTTTACGCCACCATCGGGGCCATTCTCGGCTACCTGCTGGGGCAGGTGGCTGCGAAGGTGCTGACGGTGACGGGGTGGCTACCGGGACTGACGCTGAACTACTCCTCGGGGTCGGCAGCGACGACGATTCTGTTCGTCGTCGCAGTGGTCATGCTGTCCGCGATCTACCCAGCTCGGCAGGCGACGCGAATGGCTGTGCCCGACCTGGAGACTTCCTGGCAGTTGGGCGAGCCCGAGGGCGACCATTGGGCGTTCCGACTCCCGTTCCAGGTAAGCGAGGAGCAGGCGCTGGACATGGCCGGATTCATGTTCGAGTTCTTCGCGATGCACCGGGAACAGGCGGTTGGCAACTTCTTCGCGCAAGGGATTGTTCTGTCTGTCGAGGCGCAGGAGCCTGCCCCGGCCCCTGCGCCGCCGGCGAGTGCCCCTCAGTCTTCCGTTCGCCACGCCAGAAAAGTTGGTCCACGTCTGGACTTCACCGCCTGGTTGGCGCCGTACGACTTCGGCGTCAGCCACCGGGTAGCGATGTGGACGGAAGAGGTGGCTCCAGGGACTTTGGGATGGCGACTCGACTTGACGCGGGTGAGCGGCGACGTCACTTCCTGGCGCCGCGCAACCCAGACGTTCCTCAAACGCGTTCGGAAGCAGTTGCTCCTGTGGCGCGCAGTGAACCCGGCCGATCGGGGGACCTACCGCGAGACGGCGCTGGCTCAGTTAGGCCAGCGGGCTGGAGAGGGCGACTGAGGGCAGCAGTGCAGATATTCGCCCGAGGAAAGGAAGGGCACTGGCGCTGGTGAATCATCATATCCGTAGTCGGAGCGAAGCCCGCCCAACAGTCATAGACGACGAGGCGGCCAACGCAAGGTAGACGCCCCCAAGGAGGCCTCGAAATGAGCGAAGAAGAAACCCGTCAACCAGAAGCGGAGACTGCCGCGCCGGAGACCGCGGCACCAGTGCCCGAACCAACGCCGCCGCCGGCAGCGAAAGGGAAAGGCCCGGTGAAGCCTGTACGACGGGGTGGCGGGTGGTTGCCGACGCTCGTGGTCATCGTGTTTGCTGTTGCCACCGTTGTGCTCTATCTCGAATGGACGGCTGTAAGGGTCGAGCTGAACCAGAGCCGAAGAAGCGGCCACCTGGCAGCAGCAAGCGTTTTGGGCCAAGCCAGCACCGAGCTGGCGACCACAAAGCAGAAGATTGCTTCGCGCGACTTCGGCGACGCCCAGCAGTCGCTTCGCCGCGCGAAACTGCTCATAGACGCCGCGCGCGTCTCGGCGACGGATGAAGCCTCCATCGACATCCTGACTCGAACCACGGCCGCCATGAAGGAAGCCACCGACGCGACGGCGGCGATGGCTGAAGAGGCGGCAGCCAAGACGGACGTGGTGCTCGATCTGCTCAAGGGCTCCCAGCAGGCGCTCACCAGTGCCTGGGTCGGCGACATGAAGAGAGACATCACCTTGGCGCGCTACTACCACAGGATCAAGGTGTCCATGGAAGACGCATTGTCGGTCTTCGAGTCGTCGAAGGTCGGCGATGTCTCGGAGGAGACGCTCAAGGAAGTGGACAAGCTCAAGAAGAAGCTTGAGAACAAGGTCGAGAGCGTCACTCCCAAGTAGCGCTCCACCGTCTCGGCAGACAGCCCCAAGTTCTGACGCGAGGAGTCCTTGGTGCTGCCGGTCGGCATCCGACCGGCAGCAAGGCGTCCCGCCCCGAGCGCAGGCGTCCACTCCCTACCGGCCCCGTCCCGCCGTCTCAAGGAGCCCCGATGAAACTATCCTTCATGAGCTTCACCTGCCCGGAAGCCACATTGGCCGAGTTCCTCGGGTACGCGCAGAGGCACGGCTATGAAGGAGTTGAGCCGCGGGCGGAAGCCAGCCACGCGCACGGCGTGGAGATCGCGGCGACGGCGGCGCAGCGAGCTGAGATCAAGCGAACATTCGCGGAGGCTGGTGTCGCCTGCGGGTGCGTGGCAACTTCGCGCAGCTACTGCTTTGCTGAGAAGCCCAGACGCGACGAGAGCGTCGCGGTGACCCGGCAGCTCGTCGAGTTGGCGGCAGACCTCGGCTGCGACCGGCTGCGGGTGTTCGGCGGCATGCCTCCGCAGGGGATGTCGATGGCCGAGGCCATCCAGATAGTCGGCGAAAACCTGGGAGAGGTCGGTCCGTTCGCAGAGCAGCACGGGGTCGTCGTCTGCCTGGAGACCCACGACGGCTTCATGCGCGCCGACGACTGCGCGGCCGCCATCCGGCTCGCGGACTCGCCAGCCATTCGCGCCACCTGGGATCTCATGCACCCCTACACCAAGGGCATGACCATCGATGAAGCGTACGCGGAGCTGAAGGGCTTGGTCTGCCACTGCCACGTGCACGATGGCACCTATCAGAACGGCCAGCCAACGCTGGCGCTCATGGGTGAAGGCGAGATCCCGCACAACCGCGCCGTTGAGCTACTCCAGGCAGAGGGCTACGGCGGCTACCTCTCCGGCGAGTACATCAACGCTTGGCTGCCAGACGAAGTGCTACCGCATGAGGCGCGGGTGCTGCGAGGGTACATGCAGTAGGCCGGCGACCGTTCCACACCACAGTCTCCGGGCGAGTTAGAGTTAGGAGCGGGCCGCTGCCCCCGGTCCTCAAGCCCCAACACTCCCTCACCGGGAGACCACTTCGTCGATCTTCGCGCACAGCTCCTTGTACTCCGTGGACGCCGAGTACTTGATGAGTTCTTGGACGCGGGTGTTCAGGTCGGGCAGCGTCTGCATCCCGGTTCCCATCTTGAAGTGAGTGCTCACCCCATCAGTGGTTGCCTGCACGCCGGTTCGCTGCTTGAGGTAGTTCTCCACATCGGCATGCTCGAACTGCGCCAGCGGGTTAGACTCGACCTCCAGGTGCATGATGGTGGCGAGGCAGAGGCGGGGGTGCCGGGTCGTGATCAGCAGCAACCGGTCCGCGGTGAGGTCGGCGAGGAGCCTCCAGTTCTGGTCGAGCAGAGAACCCAGGGCTGCGGCCGGGAAGAGGCAGGCGCGCAACACGGGCGACAGCTCGTGCGCCCACGCTGCGAGGCTCTTCAGACCGGGGGACTTTGTCCGCAGTTCGGCAATGGCACGGTAGAGCGCGTACCGGAACTCCTCCGGATTCAGGATCTCCTGCATACTCTTGGAGATCACCAGGACCGGCTTGCCGCCGCCGAGGAGGCTGACGCGGCCGACCTCCTCGTCCATGACGAACGTGTCGGGCTCCTTGACGCCCACTGCGCGGCAGTGCTCGGAGAGCATCGCCTTGATCTCCGGGAAGTTATTGGCCATGACTTTGGCCTTCAGCCCGGTCTTCTTGATCCGCCCCCGGTCTTTGCTTGTGCAAGTCATCCACGCTACGGCCCAGGAGAGCGCCAGCCAGACGATGAGGCCCGTGCCGTAGTACAGCGTGACCGGCGTCGCCGCCAGCGCAATGCCGACGACCAAGACTGGGGCGGCGACCAAGGCGAACGGCTGGACCTTCTGGGCTGTCAGCCCGGGATAGCCGTAGGCTTTCAGGGTCAGCCGGACCCGTCGTTTCTTGCCGACTTTGACCTTCATTCCCATGGTGAGGGCAACCTCCTGGCACTCGCGATCAGGGCAACAACGGTGAATCTATGTGTGGCGCCGGTCGTGGTCTCGGCCGCCACCGGCAACGGCTAGACTGCGGGCAGACGCGCCAAGTTGCCGGGCGCCGGCCTTGTTCGCTTCAGCCGCGTTCGCGGTTTGCGTCAACTCCTTGGGTCTGGCCATTGGGGCGCACACGCACTTTGCGAGTGCGGCGGTCCTCGACCTCCAGCACCTCAAACCGGCCGCAAGGCGCCTCGAAGACCTCACCGGCTTCCGGAAGTCGACCAGCCAGGTCTGCAAGGAAGCCTGCCAGCGTGTCGAACTCGCCGTCGGGCAGGTCGATGTGGAGCGCTTCGGCTACGTCGTCGACGGGCGCGCGCCCGTCGACGACATACGCGCCATCGGGGCGCGCAACGATGAGCGCCTCTTCGCCGGAATCGTGCTCGTCGCGGATCTCTCCGAAGATCTCCTCGAGCAGGTCCTCCATGGTGAGCAGACCGGCGATGCCGCCGTGCTCGTCCACCACCATGGCGATGTGCACCTGCTGCTTCTGCAGTTCGCGGAACAGCTCGTCGATCTTCTTCGTCTCGGGCACAAAGAGGGGCTCGCGCAGGTGATCGACAGGGCGGATGCCGGTGCACCCGGACACGCTCAAGGCCAGGAGATCGTTGAGGTAGACGACGCCCAGAATGTTGTCGACCTGCGTGTCGTACATGGGAATGCGGGAGTGCCCGCTCTCTGCCATGGTCTGCAGGGCCTGCTCCACGGTTGCTGCTCTGGGCAGGCACACCATGTCGGTTCGGGGCGACATCACCGCGCGTGTCACCGTCTCGCCGAACTCGAACACGCTGCGGAAGAGACGGCGCTCCTCTTCCTCCAGCACGCCCTCTTCCTGGCCGACCTCTACCAGTTCCTTCAGGTCCTCCTCCGTGACCGATTCGGCCAACTCCGGTTGGGAGCCACCAAGCAGCCGAATAAGACCGCCGGAGACCCACATAACCACCCGGGTAGGGTAGTGCAGGGCCGCCATCACAACGCCCATCCCGCGGGCCACCCGCAACGTCACCTGCTCGGCCCGCTGAACGCCGTAGCTCTTGGGCAGAATCTCACAGAAGACGAGAATGGTGGCGATCATGCAGACGCTGACAAGCTCCACCAGATGCTCGTGCTGCGGATACGCCCGGCGAGTGAGGTCGGTCGTCAGCGCCGACGCGAGGAGCACGGGAATGTTGATCCCGACGATGACTGTCGCCAGCAGTTGTTGCGACTCCCGCGACATGCGTTCGACCGCCTCGCCCGTGTTGCCATCCGGCTCCTCTTCGTCCAAAACGCGGCGGAGCCGAATCTTGTTCATCGCTACCAGCGAGGACTCAGACAGCGAGAAGAACGCAATGCCGACGAGGCACAGCAGGATACACGCACCCTCGAGAATGGCGATTGTCGTTTGATCCATCGGGGTCAGCAGACGCGCCGGCACTGCGGCACGGAACGCGTCCTCCTCAATCTCCCTCCGTCCCAGCCGACAGGCTCAACCCCGAGTGGCGGGGCAGGTCCGTTTGCAGGCGCACCTGCTCGATTCGGAGACCGACCATCTTCTCCACCGTCACCTCGACCTGCCCCAGCCGGAAGCGGTGTCCCTCTGCCGGCCGGTCTTCGATCAGGGTCAAGATCAGTTTGCTCAGCGTGTCCGCCTCGGTCAGCCCATGGAGGTGCGCCGCTTCAGTCGGGAGTTGCCTCAGCAGGTCCACGTCGGTGAGCCGCTCGATCTGGCGGAGCGTGAGACGGGGGTCCAGCAGCCACACGTCGTCCGCCACCTGCTCGTAGTTGCTCGCCTCTTCATCGTGCTCGTCGACGATCTCGCCCACGACTTCTTCAAGCACGTCTTCGACGGTCACCAGCCCCGTAGTGCCGCCATGCTCATCGTAGACGATGGCCAGCGTGCGCCGTGAGCGTTGCAGCTCCTGAAGCAACGCGTCGACTCGCCGCGTTTCGGGGACGAAGCACGTTTCCCGGGTCACCTCGCGGACGGCGGTCGTCTCGGCTGCGGGGGTACCCAGGTAGGGGATGAGGTCTTTCGTGTGGACTACGCCGACGATGTTGTCGACGGTTTCTGCGTAGACAGGAAGCCGCGAGTGATGCGACTCAACCGCCGTCTTGAGCACCTGAGAGAGGGGCGTGCTTTCCTCTACGCAGACCATGTCCACTCGGGGAACCAGAATCTCGCGAGCGCGTTTGTCGTGGAACTCCATCACGCCGGTCAGCAAGTCGCTGGCATCTTCCTCGATGGCGCCCTCTTCTTCGGCAACCTCGATGGCCAGCTTGATCTCTTCTTCGGTGACACTGTGCTCCGCCAGAGGGAGCATGCCGAAGGGGCGCAAGAGCAGATTCACGATGCCGGTGAACAGACCGACCACCGGGTACAGTGCAACCTGCAAGACCCCCACGAACCGCGCAGCAGTCAACGCCACCCGTTCGGGGTTCTGCGAGGCATACAGGATGGGCGTAACCTCGACCAGCACGATGACGAGCGGAGGCACCAACAACAGCGGGACCCACAGACCCAGGTTCGCATCGAGGGTCGTCTTGGTGCTCAGCGCTTCGATCGTGTAGAGCAGCGAGGTGATGGCGACCAAGATGGTCGCGAGCAGGCGACTGGGCCGGACCAGCAGATGAAGCAGGACCTGCGCCGCCCGCGAACCCTCGTCCGCCAGTTGCCGGGCGCGCAACCGCCCAACCGCCAGTGTCCCAATCTCAGCCGCGGAGCAGAACGCCGCCACGGGAAGCAGCAGCGCGATGGCAAGCAAGTTGGCCCAGTGGATCATCCCCGCGCTCCTCCCGCAGGCGGCGCGGCAACACGCGGTGCGGCCGCGCGTTTCTGGTCCCGCCGTCGTCCCCTCGTCCCCGCTGCCCGCCGCCCGCTCATTCGCCGCGCGTGGCGGCCTGGTCGGCTGTTCTTTCGAGCCGTGCCTTCCGGAGGCCCGTCGTCGTCTTCCATGTGACTGTGCAAGTACTCCTGACTCAGGCGAGCGGCGCCTTCCTGGGGGCTCTACGAGGAGTTGCCTCGGCCCAGCGTGCAGCCCAATTGTTGCAGAATCCGGTGCTGCTTGGCAAGCATCTCGCGCTTCTTTTTTGGGGTGTCGTCCTCGTCGCCCAGCAGGTGCAGGATGCCGTGAACCGTCAGGAAGGCGAGTTCCTCCTGCACCGAGTGCCCGAGTTCCGCTGCTTGTTCGGCAGCGGCGTCCCACGAGACCACCACGTCGCCCAATCCGGCCGGCTCGCCCGGGAAAGTCATCCCCTCCTCCTGGGCAAAAGCCAACACGTCGGTCAACTCGGGGCACCCGTGGTACTGCCGGTTCAGTGCGCGCATGCGCCGCCTGCCGACCACGCTGAGGCAGACGCAGGCGTCGGTCGCGGCTGGGCTCGACGAGAAGGCTGCTTCCGCTGCCTGCTCAAGGAGCGTCGTGTCAACGGACCGCCGCGTTCGGTTGATGAGGGATACCCTTGGATCCATTTGCTGATTTCCGTGTCCGCCCCGGCAGCGCCTTCAACTGGATCGGCGGGTACTCGATCCGTTTGTGCAAGATGCCGGCCATGATCCGGGCGAAGCTCTTCTCGATGACTTCCAGGTCGCGCAGGGTGAGATTGCAGGCGTTCAGTTGGCCGTCTTCCAGGCGGGCCCGGATGATCTTCCGCACCCGTTCCTCAACCGCGTTGGGGGTCGGATTCGGCAGCGCTCGCACCGCGGCCTCGACACCGTCGGCCAGCATGACCACGGCCGCTTCGCGCGTCTGCGGCTTGGGACCGGGGTAGCGGAAACTGGCTTCCTCCGGGGCGGTATCTCCTTGGTTGAGCAGCGCCTGTCGGTAGAAGAAGGAAACCAACGTCGTGCCGTGGTGCTGGGCGATGATGTCGAGGACGGGCACCGGCAGGCGCAACTCTCTGCCGAGTTCGAGCCCGTCTTTGACGTGCGCCTGGATCGCCAGCACGCTGAGATTCGGCGACATCTTGTCGTGGGGGTTTTCGGCGCCGAACTGGTTCTCGACGAAGAGATACGGGCGGCGGATCTTCCCAATGTCGTGGTAGTAGCATCCCACCCGGACCAGTAGCGAGTCGGCTCCGATGGCGTCCGCAGCGGTCTCGGCCAGGTTCGCGATGATGATGGACGCGTGATACGTCCCCGGCGCCTCCACGAGCAACCGCCGAAGGAGGGGCTCATTGGGGTTCGAGAGCTCCAACAGGCGGAGGTCGGTCGTCAGATGGAAGGGCCGTTCCAGAAACATCGCCCCGCCCAACGTCAGAATCGCGGCGGCGATGCCCGACACAGCGCCGAACCCAGCCTGGTAAAGGACTTGATGCGCCGGAAGCTGCGCCAGCGTGCCCACCGCCACGGCCACCACCGTGTTCACGGCGGACAGCAGCAGCCCCGTCCTCGCGAGTTGGGACCGGCTCTGCAGCTCTCCCACCCCGAAGACACCGATCAGTGCGCTCACCCACGCCGCCGTCGGCACCCACACCTCCCCGCCGGACATAATGCCCAGCAGCAAGGACAGAATCGCTGACACCACCACTGCCAGGTGAACGTCGAGAAGCACGGCCACCAACATCCCCACTGTGGACACAATGGGGACTGGTACCCAGGGCGGCCAGCCCAGGAGGATGCCGGCTTTGTGGGTAAGTGCGCCGACGGCGAGCAGAATGCCAACCAGCCCCCACAGGCGAGGATGGTTCCAGATCTCCGGAACGTAACGGCGGATGAAGGTGCCCAGCAGAAGCAGGAAGCAGACCGAGAGCACGAAGCCGCTCGACACTTCCCGGAGGCTGCTCCGGCGCGTGTAGAGCCCGACGGCCTCCAGCCGACGGAGTTCGGCTCCGGTGACCCGCGACCCTTCCCGGATCAGCAACTCCCCTTCTTCGATCTTCTGGTACACTTCGGGCACGGCCAGCATCGTCTGGGCCCGCGCTTTCTCGGTCCCCTCATGGTCGTACACCAGGTTGGGCCGAGTCAACGAGGCCTCAAGCACCTCTCGAAGCAGGTCCTTGTAGCGGTTCCTCAGGGAGAGCTTCTCGCACTCCAAACTGAGTCGCTGACGCTGCGTTGCCAGATCATCGGTGTCGTTGTGCAGGGGGAACTTGGCGAAGGCGTCTTCGAGCCAGTGGTGCGCCTTGCCGCTGAGGTCGTCCAACACGGCGGGATCGCGGAGCGTCAGACCGGTGATCAGCGCGTCGCGCGACAGGCGGATGGACAGGTCCTGCTCCAGTCGATGAAGGCGCTCGTCGAGGGTTCCGGTCTCGTCGAGCCGGGCCGCCCGCAGCGCAGCGAAGGTCGAGTCTGCTGTGGCCAGAGTGTCGAAGCGGGCTTCGGTGTCCACTTGGTACACCTTGGGGACGCCAGCCGCGGCTTCCTGCCGGAGCTTCTCCGTCGCGTCGTCATTGACCAGGCGCGCCGAGCGAGGCGCACGGACATCAATGTTGGCGATGTCTCCTTCCTCAATCGTGAGCGTGTGCCACGGCAGCCGGCCGGTGGTTGCGAATGTCAACACCCCCGCCAAAGCAAGTCCCAGCAGAACTCGCAGGGCGGTCTCGGAGGGTGTCGATTGTCGCCGGCCGCCACCGGCTCCGGTCCCAACGCGACGCACTCGCTGGCTCAGGAAGCGCGGCGTCAGCCCCGAGCCAACGCGCTTATGCGCCTGTGTCAGTTTGCCGTGCCGCAGGCCGGCGAGTGGTTCTTTCGTGCTCTTCATACGCGCGGATGATCCTCTGTACTAACTTGTGACGCACCACATCCCGATCTGTAAGCGCCACGAACCGCAGCCCAGGAATGCCCTGCAAGATCCGGCTGGCTTCCTTGAGACCGGACGGCGTCCCTTCGGGCAGGTCGATCTGAGTGATGTCCCCAGTGACGACGCACTTGGTGCCAAACCCCATCCGTGTCAGGAACATCTTCATCTGGGGCCCGGTCGTGTTCTGCGCTTCGTCCAGAATCACGAATGAGTCGTTCAGTGTGCGCCCCCGCATGTACGCCAGCGGCGCAATCTCGATGACGCCGCGGGCGAGGTACCGCTGGCACTGGTCGAACTCCAGCATGTCGTGGAGCGCATCGTAGAGCGGGCGGAGATACGGGTCCACCTTCTCGCGCAGGTCCCCGGGGAGGAACCCCAAGCGCTCGCCGGCTTCGACTGCGGGCCGCGCCAGCACGACCCGGGTTACCGCCTTCGCCTTGAGCGCAGCAATGGCAATCGCCACCGCCAGGTAGGTCTTTCCGGTGCCGGCGGGGCCGATGGCGAAGGTCAGATCATGCTGCCGCATCGCCTCCAAGTACTCCCGCTGGCCCGTCGTCTTCGGCGCGAGCGCCTTGCCGCGCGCGGTCACCAGCACCACGTCGGAAACCAGCGTCTCGGCCTCGGCTGCTGAGTGCCCCGCCGAGACCAGGTTGATGACGGCCTGAACCTCGGCCGCGGTGAGCCCCTCGGGCTGGTCTGCAATGGCTGCTAACCGCGTCAGCGCGGTGACCACGCGGGCCGCCGCCTCGCTGTCGCCGCGGACCGCGACGGCGCCCTCCGCCGGATGCAGAGCGACCTGGAACTCGCGCTCCAGCAGCCGCAGGTTCTCGTCGCGAGGGCCGACGACCGCAGCCATGCGGTCGCGGTCCTCAATTCGCACTTCGGTTTCGACGGAGTCCATTGTCGCAGTCGGGGCGGTATCCATGGCGGTTGGAACCTCCTCCGGGCTCGCCCTCAAGCGCCGCACGTTCACGCGGCTGCCTCCGCACGAAGGCAAGCTGCGACGCCGCGGCCGGGCGAGTGGGCATTGAGTCCCCGCGCGGGGGTGACAAAGGGGCGGGCCGCAGGGCGCCCGCGTTGAGCCAGCAGGTGGCTCGGCGGCGAACTCGCTGACCGGTCGGTCACCCAGAGGGCCGTTGAACCAGACCTTCAGCGGCTGCCTGGGTGCGTCCCTGTCTCTGTGCGACAGTGCACCCACTTGCCCGGCGGCTACTGCGAGGAGGTCGGTGGTCTCTGCTGCGTTGAGAGTGTCGAGCTGGGCGGGGAGCGACACGTGGGTCGCCAACTCCGGGAACCGATCCCGGTGGTCAGACGGGCCCTTGAATACGGTTGCGATTATACGGAAGCGCCGGGGGAAAGTCAATCAGGGGCCGAGCGGAAGCGACGCCGGAAGCTGGTCAACGGAGCTGGACTCGATAGAGCAACGGGGTCCCTTCGGCGGGGTAGAGGGGTGTGAGGAAGGGGTACGCAGGGGCGACTCCCTGGCTTAGCGCTCGCTCGTAGGCGCCGTAGTACACGTACTGCACGCGGCCCGCTGAGAGGAAGTCTGCGGCTTCTGTCGACGACATCCTTCCGGCGTAGAATCGGCCGACAGCCCCCAGTTTCGTCTCGAAGTTCAGCGTCTCCGCCCAATGCCCGGCGTACACCGTGTTGCCGGACAGGCCGGGTATGTAGCTGCCCGCGTACGGTGCGGAGAGGACCACGGCGTCGTTGCTCGAGTGCGCGTCCAACCAGCGGAGGGCGGCAAGCTCGTCGTTCCCGAGATAGTATGGCGGCTGAGCGACCGAGGCCCGAGTGAGGTTGTTGGTGGCTGCAAGTTGCAGTGTCATGCCTACGAACGCCACGTTGGAGGGCACCATCGCGAGCAGCGAAAAGCCCCAGAGCACGCGGTTGGCGGCCCGCCGAACCGGTCCTCGCCAGCGGCGTCGGTTCAGCACGACCGGCAGCCAGCTCCCCAGCGCCAACGCGGCAAGAAAGCAGACCGGCAGGTGGAGACCCTCGATCATCTTCCGCTGGAAGGAGACCGGGAGGCACAGGCAACTCACGGCAGCCACCACCCAGCAGGTGGCGAACCGGGCCTCCTGGCGCCGACTCCGCCAAGCCACCCACGCCCCCAGCAGCGCCAGGGGGACGAGAAAGCCGTACGCGGCGAGCAAGTCCCGGGGAGGCGGCGGGGCTGTCACCGTGAGCGCTTTGGCGCGGAAGATGGCGTTGTGCTGGAAGGTCCAGTACTGGTAGACCAACGAAGGAGCGGAACAGCTCACGACAACCGCGGCCCGAGCGAGGACCGCAGCCCCTCCCCGGCGCGTCTCGACGAGTCGGTACAAGCACCAAAGAAGCAGCGTCAGGTAAAGCGGAAACAGATCGTATGTATGGAAGTTGCCGAGGAGCAGCGCCACCAACCCGCTGGCGACGGCGTACCGCATCCACCCCAGCCGGTCTGACAACAGGTACAGCCCCAGCGAAAGAACCAGCAGCAGCATGGAGGTTGAGAACAGCGGATACAAGTACAGCGAGAGGAAGGTGATCGCTTCGGGCATACAGAGCTGCATGCCGAAGTCTGGTGGGTTCAGGAGGGGGAGACCCACTGTGCCCAGCCCTTGGTTCAGCCACGGCGCGGCCCAACCCAGGCCGGAGGCGGTTCCGGCCAGCAGCAAGCAAAGGCGCCGGACCTCAAGCCGCGGCGTCAGCAGCGAGGCAAACCAGTAGAGAGCCACGCACAAAGCCGTGCCGCTGACGATCCTCGCCAGATGATAGACGAACACCGGCTGCAGCCGCGTGACCCGCGCGAGCCTGCCAAGCCCCAACATGAACAAGTTGAGAAACGACGCCTGCTGGGGCTCGGTGGTGAAGGCATCGCGGAGTAACCACTGACCGTCGGCAGCCTGTCGGATCCAGGAGAGATGCACGTTCGGCTCATCGGGGTTGTAAAGGAGCCAGAGATACTGCTGCCCCGGGGGGGTGAGACACCAAGCGTACACGTATGGCAGGACGGTGAGGACCATGAGTGCCGCGCCAACAGACAGCGCCCAGCGCAATTCAGCGGGTCGAAGGAGGGTTCTGGTGGGAGAGCGCACAGAGGTAGCCTATCTATAGTCGCGAAGGTTAGGAATACACCGAAGTGGAAGTTCGCAGAACTTCACCCGTGGGCGTGTGGTGAGCACCCAACACACTGCTGTGCACGCAGAGGCGTCGAACTTGTGCAATAGCTTCGGTGTATTCCTAACCTTCGCGAGTATACGAGACGAACCGAACGCACCGCAAACGACGACGCCCTGCGGCGGGCAGGAGACCCACCGGATTTTAGTGAACCGCGAGTGGCAAGTCAAACTGCCTCCGGATTGCCGGCGGGCGAATGCATTGCAGTATATGGGCGAAGAACCGCCTGGGTCTGTCCGGGGGCTGCGGCCACACGCCAAGTGCGCCGCGAGTCGGCAGGGCATCCGCCCTCTGCCGAGGAATTCCTCTTGACACAGCAGAGCGGGATCCCTATAATGGTCCCGTTCCGCCCCAATCCCAAACAAGGGTTGCCTCCGGCTGGCTGCCGGGTCACCCTCAGTATTGCCGGCCCGGATGACACACAGATGAGGTTTCCAAGCGAGGCAGGGGTCCTACAGCGGCCGCTCGACCGACCTCGTCCGAGGCTGGACCGATTGAATCGCCCTTTCACCAGTCAAGGCACCCGGAAGGGGTCTGCGGGCCTGCGGCGAACCTGATTTTCGGCGCGTCCTGCTCTGCCGGGATCAACGCGACGAACCGAGGAGACGGAGTGGTTACTACGACGATGATGAGCACCCCGAGCGGGAATGTCTCAACGATTACCCCAAGCCAGCGCCGCCGGCGCTCCAGCAGCGCGGTGTCCCGGAAGGCCGACGAGGCGAGGGTCACCCTGACCCAGGAAGACGCGAAGCTTGTCCAGAACAAGCTGTCCCACAGCGCGATCCTGACCGCGGCGACGAAAGAAGCCAAGCTGGCAAGGGCCGTTGCGCTCGCCCGCGAAGAGATGCCTACCGAACACGGGCTGATGGACGACCCGGTCGACGCCTGGTACAGCCAGATCCGCAGCACGCCGATCCTGACCGCTGAGGAAGAGGTCGCCCTCGCCAAGCGCATCGAGGGGGGCGACGAGCGGGCGCGGCGACGGATGGTCGAGTCGAACCTGCGACTCGTGTTCCGCATTGCCCAGAAGCACTGCCGACAGGGCGTGAATGGGCTGACCATGGCCGACCTTATTCAGGAGGGGAACATCGGCCTGATCCGCGCGGTCAAGAAATTCGACTACCGGAAGGGCTTCAAGTTCAGTACCTACGCCACCTACTGGATCGAGCAGGCCATCACGCGCGCCATCGAGCAGCGCGGCCCAATCATCCGGCGACCGGCGCACATCGTCGAAGCCATGCGCAAGGCGCGGACGACCGTCGCCCGCCTCAGCCGCGAGTTGGGCCGCCCCCCCACGCTGGAAGAGATCGCCACCTCTTTGGGAATGACCCAGCCCGCCCTGGAGCGCGTCCTTTCGGTGGCTGACGACCCTCTCTCGCTGGATGCCACCATCAGTGATGAGCGAACAGACACGCTGGCAGACTTCGTCGAAGACGGCGTGTCGGACGCGCCCGATCATGCAGCAATGACTTCTGTCCTGCGCGGCGAGATCGAGCAGGCGTTGGGCGACTTGCTCCCCCGCGAACAAGAGGTAATCCGCCTGCGGTTCGGGCTTGACGACGGCGTGCCGCAGACCCTGGAGCAGATTCGTCACCGGTTCGGCGTCAGCCGCGAGCGCGTGCGCCAGATCGAGCGCAACGCGCTCAACAAACTGCGCCAGTCCGACTGCTTCGCCGGTCAGCTCAGTTAGCCAGAGTCCTTCCGCTTGCGCTTCGAGGCCCGCCTTCGGGCGGGCCTTCTTGCTGTCTGAGCGCATTCTCCCAAGAGAGCCCACCGGGCGCTTGACAACACCGAGGGAGGATGGCAGGATGGTAGCAACCCGAAAGAGAACGCGATTCGCGCCGCAGCGAGCAATAGCCGGAGGATCACCCCGTGGGAGACTTCACCAAACCCGCCGCCACCGATGTCGACCTAAGGGGAATTGGCAGGAATCTGTGCCAGCCCATTCGCGAGTGTCCGGCCAGTCAGTACCTGGTCTGCGGGTGTCTGGAGACCGGGCAGAACTGCTGGGACATTGAGGACAAGCCCTGCTGCAAGCGCGACGAGTATGAGCGCTGCCTGAGTTGCGAGATTTACCTCGCGGCGGTCGCTCAGGAAAAGGGCAAACCGGGCGAGTAGCCACCGACTGGGCGGGCGCTTCACACACGATATCACCATGCCAACCCCTCTCCGTTCCGGCTTTGCCGCCGTTCTCGGGAAGACAAACGTCGGCAAGTCCACCCTCCTCAATGCGTTGGTGGGCGCCAAAGTCTCCATCGTCACCGACAAGCCTCAGACCACGCGCCACCGAATTGTCGGCATTGTCAATCGCGATTGGGCGCAACTGGTGCTCCTCGACACCCCCGGCATTCACCAGCCCAAGCACCCACTGGATGAAGCCCTCTTGACCGCGGCGAATCGCGCCTTGCCCGACGCGGAGTTGTGCCTGCTCGTGGCAGACGTGTCGGGCTCGCCCTCCCGGGAAGACGAACAGGCAGCGCGGCTCGTCCGCGACTCAGGCATCCCGACCGTGCTCGCCCTGAACAAGTGCGACCGAGTGCTCCCGGACGTGATCGAGGCCCGCGCCGTGCAGTACGGCACGCTCGTGCAGCCGGTCGCTGCACACCGGATCTCCGCCCTGACCGGCGCCGGCCTGGACGGCCTGATCGACGACCTGTTGTCGCGCCTGCCGGAGGGTCCCCACTACTACCCTGCCGACTCGACCACCGATCAGGTGGAGGACTTCCTCGTCGCGGAGCGGATCCGCGAGTGCGTCATGGAGTCGCTCCATCAAGAGGTGCCGTACTCGGTTGCGGTCACCGTGGATCAGCTCGAGCCGCGGGACAACGGCAAGCTCTACATCCACGCCAACCTCTACGTCGAGCGCGACAGCCAGAAGCGCATCCTGATCGGGCAAGGGGGGCAGACGCTGAAGGCCATCGGCGCCGCCGCCCGTGGGCAGCTCGAACCGATCTTCGGTCAATCGGTATTCCTCGATCTCTGGGTCCGCGTGCTCCCCAAGTGGCGGAAGAACGAGAGTTCCCTGCGCCGACTGGGGTACCTCGGGTCGGCCTGAGTCGCACACCGGCTCCGCCCCGCAGCCGGCGTGCGACCTACTGAACACAGCCTCTTGGCGAGCCGCTTCTCACCACTGGGCTCGTAGCCCTCATCGTGGGCCGCCGTCCGGCCCACGTAGCCGGAACCAAACCGTGTCCCCCGGCAGGAAGCGCACGCTGACTTCGCCGTCGCTGCGCCCAACGACCTCCGCCTCGATAGGCTCCGCGGCGACTCCGTCCGGCAGGAAGATCGGCTTCACGCCTCCCTCACCGGAATGGACCATCAGGAAGGCGCCATCGGTTTGCACGATCTCCCCACCGCGGACCCAGAGGTGACAGCCGGCGCTCTCGAATAGCCGGCGGAGGACTGACGCTGTTGGGTCCATGTCGCCCAAGAGGAGGCTGCGGTGACTGCCGTGCTGTCGCTCTGCCGACGAGACTTGTCCGCCCGCGCGGTAGCGACCCAGCGGCTGGGCGGCCGCGTCCGTCACCACCAGGCGCGGCGACACGGTGAGGGGAGCACCCCACGACTCGCCGGCGAGCAGGCCCTCGCCGGTGCTTCCCAAGGCGGCGTCTGCCACCTCAACCCGGATGCCGGTCAGCCTGGCGACGTTCTCCGCGTTGGCACTGTGCGGACCGAGGTATCCCGGTGCGTAGATCCAGACCGCCGTCGCCTGCTCGCGGTCGAGGCGGACACGAATGGCGCCGATCTGCTCGTCGCTCAGCCGGAAGGCGTTGGCGAACACGTAGACCTTGCAGGCAGGCACGATGTTGGCGAGAAAGTCGGCCAAGGTGTAGCACCCGACGGACGCGCCCGCTTTGGCGCTCTCGTCACGCAGGCGGTACATGGTCCAGTAGTTCGTGTCCCAGTCGTCCTTCACGCAGAACTTGCTGTCTTCGTCGAGGAGCACGGCAACTTCGGGACGGTAGGGCTGCGGGTCTCGGTATACGTCGGCATACCGCTCCTTGCGCTCGCGGAGCATGTGCCACAGGTCGGGGTGATTGAATGCTCCCCGCGAGACCAAGTCCATCCACCACGTCCCAGCCCGGTGCGCGAGAATCGAGCCGAAGTTGCGTTCGAGGACGTTCACCGACTCGTGCAAGTCGGCACACCGCTTGTCGAACAGCGTGAAATGCTCAGGCAGGTTCGCGAGGTCCACGAGGCTGGTGCGGGTGTCGTCTTCATTGAACCAGAGCTTGCCGTGGGCAGCGACTGAATCGACCGGACACATGAAACCGCCCGGCTCGCCGGCGAAGCGGCCCATGTAGGAGTAGGGGCTGGCAACCAAGTCAACGTCGGGGCACTCCAACAGCCGGCCCAGCCGGTAGTGCCCCGCGAGACTGCCCGGCAGGTCAACAGTGTAGCCGCAAAAGAACGCGCTGAGCTTTCGCCCGCCGCTGGTCTCCTTCACGATCCGCGCCCACTCAGTAATCCGGTCGGCCGTCACGTCGCTGGTGAACTCGGAGAAGTCGAGCCAGTTCTGCTCTCTGGGCAGGTCGTAGAAGACCTGGATCAGGGCGTCTCGGCCTTTCCCGCGCATGGGGAACCGTCCCGGGTCGAAGACCGGGAGGAGGGCTGACTCCAGCGTCACGTCCGGGGCGTCCCACGCCGCGCGCAACGCCGTGTCCGTTTCGTACCGGACGCGCAGCCACTTGCGGAATGCGGCCCGGTTGGCGTCTGAGTAGTCGGGGCCTTTCTGCCGGTAGTCCTCCAAGAACATCTCGTGGTAGGGTCCGCCGGCGTGCCATGCCAGGATGCGCTTGCCGTAATCGCTGGCTTCGTAGTGGCTGACCAGGTCCGCGAGATCGTCGTTGGTTGCCTTGCGGAACCACTCAGACGCGATGGACAGCCCCGGTGTCGAGCCGTCGGCAAAGCGCGCCTGCTCCGTCTCAGGAATGGTCTTCTCCCGCACTTCCTTCCACGACCAGTTGGGGCCGGGGTAGACCCGAGCCAGGAACAGCGCCTCCGGGTCGACGGCAAGGAACTTGTCCAGCAGCCCCTTCCCGTACTCGTAGTTGGGCGTCACCCCATCCGGCCGGCGCGGGCACCGCAGCGGCAGCGAGTAGAGATGCACCCCCGCGTCCCGCGCCAACGCCACCTGCTCCCGGAGGTACCGGTCGGACTCGGGCCCTGGAATGTCAGTGTTGTAGAAGAACACGACGGGCACCGTCGGCTTCCCGTCGAGAAGGAGCCGGGGCACACCGTTCGTGGACTTCACTTCGACCTTCTGCACTCCGGCGCCAAGCTCGGCAGACGCCGTGCCCAGGGAGCCGAGAACAATCAGGAAGACAGCGACCGACAGCGCGACTGAGGTGGCCATCGAGAGAGGGTGGTGGCACATAATGGTCTGTTTCGGCCCGTCGCCGCGTCAGCCTGCAGCGCCCGGCAGACGCGCGTCGGGCTGGCCGCGCATTCCGCCGAGTTCGTAGATCTGGACGGGACCGTCGATGCCTTTCACCTTCACGCGTAGTTGCCCCCCCGATCTCGGCGACGTCGCCGACCTCAGCCGAGGTGGACTGAGAGAGCAGGATCTGCCCACCGACTGTGAACGATTCGAGACGGGCCGCAACGGTCGCGGCGGCGTTGGGCAAGCCGAAGGCGGACGACCGCTTGGACCGCAACGAGCGGCAGTGCCGCTATCTACTCCCAGACGGCTCCGCGGTGCATGTGACGTATTTCGGCGGGCAAGCCCAGGCCTTTGCCCTCCGCTTCAAGCAGCCCACCGATTCCCCGGACCATGCCTTGCGGCTGGCCGGTGCCGCTCCGGAGGAGTTGGCGGTGGTCGACCTAATCGCCACCGCCAAGTCCTGGGAGGGCACCACGGCCGGCGTCGCCTTCGACGATCTGACCGTCTTCACCGACGCGCAACAGGTATCGAAGTGGGTGCGGGTCGAGGCGAAGGTGAAGGGGTGTCCCGAGTAGCCAGCGGCCGAACTCCCTCGCCGCATCCCTCAACGCCAACTCACGCCGCTGCCAACAGCAAGACTGCGCCACGCTTGGGCTGCAGCGTCAGCGCCTGGACCGACTCCCCCAGCAGGCTCACATGCCCAGGTGGCACGCTGACGCGCACCGCGGCCTGCGTCGGGTTCACGACGACGGCGCCCTTCGCGAACAGTCGCCAGAAGCCGCCCTCCCTGGGCGCGCACTCGCCCGCAGGCTCTCCCAGATCCACGTCGTAGAACGGGTACCACGCGTCCTTCTGCCCGGCGATCTTATGGTTGGCGCCGTAGAAGAAGTGGCAGCGGTCGCCGTCCAGCGCCATCAAGTACGACGCGAAGCAAAACAGCGCTTCGTCCTCCGACAACTGGGAGGGCACGCAGAGCAGATTAGTCAGCTTGCCGAGACGGTTCACCTCACGCACCTGTTCGACCTTTTCCTTCCAGCCCCAGCGATCCTCGAGTTCGGTTCGCTGCGAGAGCCACGACTCGCAGTTGGCGCCATCAGTCACGTCGACATAGGCACGCGACTCCTCTGGCTCGCCGGACCGCATGTGGTTGAAGATGATCGTCTTCTCGTCGAAGCCGGCATCGGCCGCCGCCTGCATGATTACCTGCAGCAGCGCGACTTCGTCGGCCGTCCACCCTGCCGGCGTCAGTTTGACCGGCGGCGCTGAGATCCACTTGCCGACCAGCTTCTCGAAGAACGGGAACTCGGTCGAGACGTTGTCGAGCTGGATGCCGTCGTACCAGCCGGTCTTCAGCGTCTCGACAACACGCTTCGCGAGGTAGCGCTGCAGCTCGGGCTTGCCCGTGTTGAAGGCACACCGGTTCTTGTACTTGGGGTAGTAGATGCGCACCCGCTCGCCTCTCGCGTCGTGGTGGAACCAGTCTTCGCGTGGGTTGGTATCGTTCCAGATCCGGGCGTAGTACGGGTCTTTGATCCAGTCGGCGTTCACGTCTGAAGTGTTGAAGTAGCAGAACACCTGCGCACCCGGGTTGCGCTGGCGGAAGGCATCGAGCACGTCCTTGCCCACGCTATGCGAGGCGATCATCAGGTCGTAGCGATGAGAGAGCAGAGCCAGGTCGCCGAGGCTGTTGTCGCCAAGCGCCATGAGGGTGAACCTGCCCGTGCGCTTGGCGACCGGCAGCGGAGGGAGCGGTTTGCCGGCGTGGAAGCCAGCCGGCGTCGGACCTGTCGGACGCGTCTGACCGGTCTGACCTCGTGCCAAGGCCTCGCCCGTCTCCGCCATCTCTTTGGCCAGTTCAGCAATCTCCCACTGCCGCGGCAGGCCCGTCACCTGGAGCTCGTACCGATCCTGGATCGGGTCCTTCCACTCGGCGGGGATGCCGTTGAGCCCATTGCGGATGCCCAACAGGCAGCCCACCGTCCCCGCGTTGCAGTCGGTGTCGAAGCCGCACATCGTGGCGAGGCTCACCGACTTGCGGAAGTCGCCGTCGCCGTACAGCAAACCGACGAGCACGGCAAACGTCTCCGGCAGGATCTTCGGGGTGAACTCGAGGGGGTACCGGTACGGACGGTCCGTCGGCCGCTCGGCGCGAAGGGGGTTGCCGGCGCCGTCGACCAATTGGGGCGGCGTCCAGAACCCGGCCTCCCAGCCGAACTTGCCGGTCACCGCGTTCTCGAGTGCGAGGGTGATCTGTTTGCCGGCCCACGGCTTGAGGTCGACGGTGAGATCCTGCCACCGCGGTTCACCCTCCGTCCACCGGATCGTCTCCTCGCGCACCACGACGCCTTCGACGCGGACACGAAGCAGCCAGTCCACGTCGGCGGGTCGTTCGTTGCAGTTCACGCGTAGCTTCAGGCTGCCGCCGCCGGCGGGCGCCGACACGGCCGTGCTTAGCACGGCGGGCTCCGTCTCGCCGAAGGGGTGGGTGCGAAGCACGTTCTGTTGCCCGCGGTAGTCCGGCAGCACGTCGGTTTCCGGCCAGCCGCCGGTCTCGACGAGCCACTTCGGGCTCCACGCCGCGAACCGCTGCTCCATGGACCGGTCGCGGCGGGTGTCGACGAACGTCTGCCAGGTCTGCTCCCAGTCGCCGGGCTGTTCCGTGTGCCACTGCACGGTGTCGCGGATGAGCTGTGCGAGCACGGAGTCAGCGGGGACCTGCTCCACGGCAACGGCAATGGCCGCTGGGATGTCCGGCTCCACCATCAGTTGGCTCGCCAGCGCAGCCACGAACTGCGCGGCGTACACGCCGTTCCCCACATTGAAGATCTCGGCATCGCGGGCGGCATAGTCGGCCGCGCGCTGCGGGTCACCCGGCGCCAACATGCCCCAGATCTCGGCGCGCATCTGTGCCGCGATCCACTCGGCCCGTGGTGTACCTGTGCGGAGGGGCGGCAGCTCGCCGCCTCGCAGGCGGCGGAGGGTGTCGAAGAACTCCTTCCCGAACCCGCCCCCCTCCAAGTCGGCATCGGTCAAGTGCTCGACCCACTCGGCCGCGATGTCGGCCGACGTGAACGCCGTGCCCCGCTCGCACGCAGCCTGCCAACCGAGGAAGGCCAACGTCGTGTCATCCAACGGTCCCCGCGGCGTCGGCGTCTGCGGCGGCCCGTTGAGCATGCCGTACTTGCGCCGGATGTTGTCCTTCGACCACATCTCCGTCGGCAGTGCACCGGAGCCGGCGGCCACCTTGCCGACCCAACCGGCACGGATCTTCTCAGCCCACTGCTCCACGGTCGGCCTCTCCGGCGCCGCTTGGGACTTCTGGCGCGTCAGCCAGCCGCCTAGACCTGCTGCGGCCAAGCAAGAGAGGGCGTAGACGTGCGGGCGCGTGCGTAGTGGCATGGCGCCGTTTCTTGTCGGCGGGCAGAGCGGACGTTACGCGGCCTGCCGAATTCAGGTTCATCCGGATAATGCGTACTTATCGTGAGAGAGCTTGGCTTGCAGGGGTGTCGCCGAGGCTTCGAAGCCTGA
>PEVN01000255.1 GCA_002779825.1 Armatimonadetes bacterium CG06_land_8_20_14_3_00_66_21
ATGGCCAGGATCTGAACGAACGGAGCCGCCGCCGCCAGCACCAGCCACCAGGCAACCGCCAACTCGGGCCGTCGGCACCGCCCCACCCGCCGCGCGCCCAATCCCGCTCCGACGGCAATCCACCACAGCCAACCGCCAAACATCACGCCCAGGCACAGCTCGTTGCCGTAGAAGACCACGAGGAACTCACGGATCAACACGGTCTGGGTGATGATGGCGGTGAAGCCGAGAGTAGAGTAGAGGACCAGGCACTGCCTGGCGCTCAGCGACGATATGCACAACGGTTCCGCGTGGGGCTCGTGCATCGTGTTCATGCGGCAGCTACTCGGGATCAGCCAGTCTGGCGGCGCTCCGTGTCCCGTCGACCGGGGCGCCCATGGACAACCTGGCGTTCTGCTGCCTTGGCGCCTCCTATCATGTCTCACACGCCGCTTCGCCGCAAGCCGCGGTCATCCGAGCAGCCGCTCCAACAGGGCGGGTGCTTTGGTCGCTCGCGAACCCGGCGTGCGTCCGAGGGCGACCTGCCATCGCTGGTCCATCTTCGGCTGACCGGGGAAGGGCGGAGGCGTCGCGCCATCGGCGAGGCGACCCACCGAATGCTGAAGACGCCAGACAGAGCGACGGTGAGGGTTGTGGTGGCACGGTCGATCAACGCGACCATCACGCCGGTGCTGACGCCCACACCCAGCGTGGCCGCGAAGTCCGAGTAGCGCAATCCGTGGCGGCTGTGAAGGTACCCGGCGCGCAAGGCGGTGCCGGCCCGTGCGAGAGTGAGGAGATCCACGAGGGCCGAAGCAGTGCCCAAGTGCCAGCTCTCTCACCAGGTGGGCCGGCAATCCAGCGTCGCTACCAGCCACCGGAGCGTGCAGGCATTGACCACCAGCAGACCTGCCTGACACGCGCAAGCCCCTGCGAGGAAGGGCCATCGCACCTGAGCCAACATCCTGAAGGTCGACCGCTCACGCCAGACATGCCCTGCAAGCAGCAGGATTGCGGCGGCTGTTGCCGCGCCAGCGAGGTGGCGACGAAGAGGGGTGGCAGGTCGGCGAGTGTCGCTCAAGGGCCGCACTCGCATCTGTCGCTTGCCAGTCCTGGTCACGGCTGCTACAATTCGGCGCCAGCGCCCATGAGCACACCCACCTACTCCGCTCTGTATACCAGCCCCTTCGAGGAGTCGGGTCATCCGAATCCCTACGAATCCCTCTGTGCTGAGTTCAACGCCTCCGTCCTCCGGTCGCACGTGCCGCGGCGAGGGCGGGTACTCGATGTGGGGTGCGGCAACGGATTCCTCCTGCAGGAACTGAGTGAGTACCGGACCATCGGCGTGGACCTGTCGTTCGGGCGGTTGTCCCCCGGTGCGCTCTACGCGACTGCGTCCGGGGAGAACCTCCCCTTTGCGGATGAGTCGTTCGAGGCCGTCGTGCTTGCGGAGGTCATCGAGCACCTCAGCGACTGGCGTCGTCTCGTGCGCGAGGTCCGGAGGGTTCTGCGACCCAAGGGGTGGTTTCTCGTCACTCACCCCAACCGACTGAACGCGCTACAGAGCTTCTTGGACGTCGTCAAGGAGATCCCGGCGCTGCGTCGGTCCCTGAAGCGGAAGACCTATTCGGGAAGGCAGCACCTGAGTGGCTACGCCGGATGGGAGTCCACCGCGAACATGACTTCGGCAGGGTTCAGCCGCGTCGGGGAGTGGACGCCCATGCTGGGCGGCGTGAGGGCGCTTGCGCCGCTCTACTACCTTCCTCGTCCGCCTCGCTCGCTTTTCCCGCTCATGGTCCGGATCGGACGAAAGGAGAGAGAGCCGGCCCAATGGATAGGCCGGCATGCTCGCACGCTGACGACCGGGGTCGTCCTGCTCTTCCGCAAGTGTAGCGCTCCGGACCGTTGCGGTCGTTGAAGGGCCGTCGGGCCCAACCTTCGCCCTGATTCCCTCGACCGAGCCGGAAGCGGTACGCCACGGGGGCGGTTGACGCCTTTCGGCCCATGTGGTACAAACCGCTCGCGACTGCGGTGGACCGGGCGCCGAGTTCCCGCAACTCACCAGGCAGGAAGACGACAGCCATGGCCCCTGCGCAGCACAATCGTGTGTGTGTCCTCACCACCGCCTACCCGGACCGGCCGGGTGGCACTCGCGGCGTCTTCATCCATGAGCTCTGCCGGAGACTCGTTGTCCGCGGCCATCAGGTGGACGTGGTTACGCCCCGTGTATTGCCCGCCTCCAACGCGACCGAGAGGATCGAGGGCGTGCGGGTCTGGCGCTTCCCCTTCCCAACCGAGGGCAAGGTGCTCGCCCAGTACGACACGGTTCCGGTGAGACGCATGGTGCCCTGGATGCTGAGTGCAACTCGGCACACCCTCGGCGTTGTCGAGGCTGCCGACTGCGACGTCATCCACGCCCACTGGGTGGTGCCCATGGGAGTAGTCGCGAGAATTGCCAGCGCGTGGACAGGGAGGCCCTACGTTGTCTCTTCACATGGACTCGACCTGATGAAGTGGTCCCGTCACCGGGCGATCCGGCCGTTGGCCAGGTGGAGCGTGCAGAGGGCCAAGGCGTACTCGTCGTGCAACGACGCCATGGTGGACGAATTCGCGCGACTTGGCGCCGACCGGCGCAGATTGCTGCTCATCCGGGAGAGCGGCGCTGACACGGACTTGTTCCGCCCCGGCGTCTCGGCCGAGCGTGTGCGCAGGAACCTCAGGCTGACAGCCGCGGAGCAGATCGTCCTCTTCGTCGGGCACCTCATGCCGAGAAAGGGACCGGATGTCCTGCTGCGCGCCTTCAGCCGGGTTGCCCAGGAGTTCCCGGGGGCGCGCTTGGTCATCGTGGGGAGCGGGGAGGACGAGGGGGCCCTGCGCCTGCTTAGCCGGGACCTCGGTGTCGCCACCAGGACCGACTGGCTTGGGCTCATTCCACACGACGAGTTGCCGGCATACTTCGTTGCCGCCGATGTCTTCGTACTGCCCTCATGGTCAGAGGGCTTCCCGCATGTGCTCATGGAGGCGGCCGCATGCGGCGTGCCGGCGGTCGCGAGCAACATCCCGGGAAACAGCGGTCTGGTGGTGGAGGGAGTCACCGGGCTGTTGTTTGAGCCGGGCGATGTGGGAGGTCTCGCAGAGGGACTGCGCAAGTTACTGGCGGATCCGTGCCTGCGAGGGTCGATGGCAGCCAGCGCGCGGAACCGAGCAGAGGAGCTGTTCCGGGCGGAAGACCAGACACGGAAGGTCGAGGAGCTTTACCGGTGCGCCCTTGCCGGCGACTCGCGGCTTTCGCCCCCGTAGGGACGCTCAGCCCTGGCGCAGAACCCGGGGCGCCTCTCGCCCGGCTCGAGCTGGAAGGCAGGGCGCAGCTACCGTGGCTCGCCACCTTCTTGGCCCGCCGCCAGGCCCAACCGGGACAGTTGGCTTGCCAGCTCCCGGTTCTGCCGCTGGATCTTCACGCTCTCCCGCCTCAACGCTGCGATCTGCGTGCCAATCAGGCCGAACGAAAGCACCTGGATGCCGCCGATCACGAGCAGGGCCACCAGAGTGATCAGCGGGCGTCCGGCGGTCAGACTGCCGGTGAAGCGGAGGACGACGATGTCCACCCCCAGCACGAAGCCGATGAGCAGCATCAGGAAGCCAAGTGCGCCAAACAGCATCATCGGGCGCTCCAAGAAGGTCAGCACGAGGTGGGTCGAGGCAGTGCGACGGAACCGGAACTTGGACTTGCCGCGCGTGCGCCACCTGAGTGTTGCGGGGATCTCGCGGACGAGGTAGCCAAGGGCCAGCGCCTTCGAGATGATCTCCACGTGGATCTCTTTGCCGTCCGACTCCAGTTCGAGCGTCTCGAGCACCTGACGCCGGTAGGCCCGGGTCATCCCGGTCACCGTGTGCAGCCGCCCGGCCATCGCCACGGCGAGGACCAGATTCCCGAGCCGGCTGACCAGCGCCCGGAACCACGGCACACCCGCCAAGCCGCCGCCGGGCATGTAGGGGGAGGCGACCACCATGTCGAGGTCGGGCGAGTTCCTCAGCTCGGAGACCATCCGGACGACGATGTCCTCGCCGTACGACAGATCGGCTTCGGTCGTACAGAGGAACCTGCCGGCGGACTCGGCGAACCCCACGCGCATTGCCTTCCCTCGGCCCCGATTGGTGGGGTAGGAGACGAAGGAGACGTTGGGTTCCCGTTCCGAGACTGCCTGGGCAACGGCATGGGTGTTGTCCGTGCTGCCGTCGTTGACCAGCACGATCTCATAGGCGCACTTCAGCGGCTCGAGGGCTCCCTTGAGCCGTTCCACCGTCGCCTCGACGTTCTCTTCTTCGTTGAACATCGGGACGACGACGCTTACCTCGGGGCGGTCGCTCATGGGCGGTCTGTTCCTTGGGACGGGCGTTGGGGAGGAGACACTTGTCGACGCTGTCCTGGCAGGTCCGTTGCTGAGCAGCGTCGATATTAGTATACACCGCCGAGGGCCGCGTTGTCTCGGTTGTCCTCCGCTGACCCCGCAACGAACCGGCAAGGTGCTTGCCATTCGTGCGGAGGCAGCCTTCCCCCAACTTCCGTCGCTCCGGAGGCGTGGCCATGCACTCCACCTCGCTCGCCCTTTGCACCCTCTTCTGCTGTGCAGCCTCTACGCAGGACGCTCTCACCCTCACCAAGGACCTGACCCTAACGCAGGTGCTTCAGAAGCTGGACGCTCGCACCCCGGCGGCGGTCCGGATCGCGGAACCCGACGCCGAGTTGGCGGCGCAGTACCGCTGCCCCCCGTACTTGGTCGGGCATAGGTTGCCTCTGACAGACGTCCGCAAAGCACTGGACTTCCTCTGCGGCAAGGGCTGGGAAGGGTCTCCACTTCCGCAGGAGCTCCGCACGAACACGAGTAAGAGGCTGGCTCGATGCCCGTACCGGCCGGACTGGGAACCTGGGCTGTGGGTCTGCAACAACGCGTGCTGGGTCTGGAAGTGGGAGAAGAAGGCCGGCGGTCCCGCCGGCGGAACCCTCGAGGTGTCGCGCGGCGTGCAGGCAGATGGCGATGTGGTGAAGACCGAACCTTTCAGCTTGGCACCCGTCCGCCCCGAGTATGCGCTCAACGAACTGCTGCAGATGGTCAAGCAGAAGACACGAATTGTCGTCAACGTCGATGGCAACCAGTATGCGCCGGTGCCGGAGCCGGGCGGCGGCAAGCCGCGACTGGAGCCCATGCGCCTCCGCGACCTGCCGGCGCCGCTGCAGGGGAAGCTGGGTGAGCCACACACCCTCGGCGACTTTCTGACCGTTCTGGCCGAAGGGCTGAACTCCCGCACGAAGGGCGAGGGCGGCCTGTGGAAGTGGAGTTCAAGCCTCGTGGCAGGCGGCTCGGGCAAGCCGACGGTCATCTACACCTTGCGGGACTACGGTAGGCGCTGAGCGCCGCACCGCCTCGCTCGCGCCAGTTGCCCCTACCGTGCCTGTGAAGGGAGCCATTCCTTGAAGCGTGTCTTCAGTTCGTTTCCCACGGTCGTTGTACTGCCTGGTCTGCTCGTCGCCCTGGTGGTCCTCGCCTCGCTCGGTGCACGCCGCACGGCCCTGGCTGAAGAGGGGGCGCCGCCGGCTCTGCCACCGGGCGTGGCACCGCCTGCGCCTCCGGCGGGACCGAACGGCGGCGCACCTCGCCTTGGCCCCCGACGCGGCGGGAAGTCCGGGGGCAAGGGTCAGCCGGGCGGAACCGAAGTTGGTGCCGCGGCCGCGGACGCGGAGGCAGCACCACGGGCACAGCCCTCGGTGGAGGTAACCGTCGGCGATCAAGGAGTGTCGTTGTTCGCGGTGAGCGCCGACGCCCACGAGGTGCTGACCCGCCTGGGGCTGGCCACCGGCACCCGCCTCATCGTGGACGACACGGTCGACCGGAAACTGACCCTCTACCTCACGAACAAGACCGTGGACGAGATCCTGTCAGAGATCGTCGCCACGTTCGGTCTCTCTCACGCTGAAGTGAACGGCATCCACATGATCAGCGAGGGCATCCCGCGGGGGCCGTCGTCCTATCTCCTCAGCGACATCGACGCGATCCGCACCAAGTACGTGCAGGCCCGAAACGCCAAGAGGCTGCTCCCGCTGTTTCTCCAAGAGCATGTGCAGATCAGCCCGGAACAGAACGCCGTGGTCCTCTCGGGTCCGAAACCGGTCCTGGACAAGTTCCGGCAGAACATCGAGCAGTTCGACATCCCGGCGCAGCAGATCATGTTCGACATCCTGGTCGTGGAGTTCACCGACTCCGGCGGGCGAGACTGGGACAGCCGACTGGGTTGGACGAACGACGGATTGGGCGCCTCCACGAAGGCCGTGGAGGACAGCACCGACCCCGGGCATCTGGTAGTCCACGGCGCCGGTGCGCTACCCAACGAGTTCAACGCCAAGCTCAAAGCGCTGATATCTGAAGACAAGGCCCGGGTCCGCGCCAACCCCAGTGTCGCCACTATCAGCGGCGGCCGAGGGGAGATCTTCATCGGCTTGCAGCGGTTCCTGCAGACTCCGGTGGAGGTCGCCGGTGGCCGCGGGGGCGAGTCACTCAACTTCATCGAAGCCGGCGTCAACCTGTCCCTGAGCCCTGTCACAGCGGCGGCTGGCGAGATCCTCATCGACTTGCAGCAGGAAGTCAGCACCCTTGGTGCTCTGGATCCAGTGACACGCCTGCCCGACAAGACCGTCCGCAAGGCCAGCAGTTCGGTACGCGTCCGCGATGGCGAAACCGTGGTAATCGGCGGGCTGGTCCAGACCGAACAGCGTACGTCGCGACAGAAGATCCCGCTGTTGGGGGATCTCCCGGTGTTGGGCGGTCTGTTCCAGAGCACCCGCCGGCGGCAAGTACAGACCGAGCTGGTGATCTTCATCACCCCCCGCCTCCTCAGTCAGACGGGACACCTCCCCGCCACCGAGGAGACCGCCATCAGGCGGCGGTTCCTGTCGCCTCAGGCCGGCAACGCTCCCCTCGCAGCGCCCGAGGCGGAACGGGCAAAGTGAGCGAGCGCCACGTGACTTCCGCCCACTCCCCCATGGCCCGCCGACCACGCCCGAGGGTCGCGGCGTTGGCGGGTCTGGCAGTCGTGGCGTACTCCGGCGCAGCCTACGGTCAACGCGCCTACTGCAACCTGACGGAGGTCACGGTGGAGCGGCTCAGCAACGCCCTTGTGCTCACCTTCGTCAGCGATGGGCTCCTCCAGGCGGACGGCTCGTACCGCGACTACGTTGACCCGGCCAAGGACTGGACGCCGCGCGAGGTTACGCGCGTTCCCATGACCTTCGAGAACGCGCGCTTGCGAACCAGCTCATTCATCAACGTAGCGATCTACCCCGTCAGCCATATCGAGTTGACCCCAACCACCGGGGCAAGCCGGGGCGTCGGCGTACAAGCAACCCTCGTGCTCTATCGGCCGGGCCGAGTGGCGAACCTCGAGTTTACCTACTGGGACAACGATTTCAGCGACGGACACGCTCGCCGGGGCATCACTTACGACTTCCATCTGGACAAGGGACGCAAGTCGTTGATCGCTGTGATCACCAGCGACCGGAACGTGGTGACGGAGCCGAACCTGCGCAGACCCGAGCGGTTGGCGACAGGCCCCACGCGGCTAACCGTGTCGGGAGACTCGGCGGCCGTGGACGTGTATGCGCTCAACGTCGAGCTGAGGCGGCTCCTGTCGGAACTGGGCGCCGTCGCCGGCCTCCGGTTCGCAGTAGATGCTGAGGTCGAGCGTGTGGTGAGTCTGACGGTGACGCGCACCCCTGTGCCGGAGCTGCTGGCCGGTTTGGTCTCCACTTACGGACTGTCTGTCAGAACCGTGGACGGGGCGTACCTCGTGACCGAGGCGTCGGGCAGGGGGTTGGGCGCGTTTACGCAGACCGAGGGGGCGATTATCCGCCTGAACTACCTCGACCCTGATGACGCCATCCACTTGCTGCCTGTGAGCGTGCTGCCCTACCTTCGGGTGGACCACGATCACAACGCCCTCGCAGTGTCCGGTCCCTCCTGGCTGGTGGAGAAGGTCCGAGCGGACCTGGCCGTGGTCGACATGAGACCGGAACTCGTGGAACTCGAGTTCCGGGCCGTCGAGATGAAGAGTACCGACTTCGAGAGAGTCGCGCTCCGCGCCCGGTTCCGGACGGGCACCTCTGACTGGGAGGCGGATGCCGAGACTGCTGCACTGTCATTCAAAGCCGCCGGTCCGCTTGCTCCCGATCTGGAACTCCAACTGCAAGCGCTCCAGCGGGCGGGGCAGGCCCAGACCCGGGCTCACGTGCGCAAGGTCGTCCTCTCCGCGCACACCTGCGACCTGTTTGCCGGACAAGTGCAGTACATAAGCGTTCTGCGTCCCACTTGGGGCGGCATGGATCCCCAGCTCCTGCCCGTGAACCTCGGCATCCAGTTCTCCGCCAGACCGGTCACGGGCGGCAAGGGAGACCCCATCTGCCTGTCGCTGGAGGCGACCGTGAGCAACATGGTGGGAGAAGATCTGGACACGCGGATGCCGGAGGTCGCTGCTCGGACCGTCCGCACGGAGATGCGCGTTGCCGACGGCGACACGATCGTCCTGGCAACCTCGGACGTGGAGCAAGCAAACCGCGCTCGCCGCGCTTCCCGCATTCTGCGTCAGACCTCGATCACCGACTCGTTGTTCAGAACCCGTCGAGACCAAGACGAGCGCACCCAGCTCTTTCTATTGCTGACCGCCCGCACGGTGACGGACCGCCCCGGCCTCGACTTCGGCGCGTTGAAACGCGAGCTGAAGGCGAAACAGGACCTTGGCGCGGCCCGAGTGGGTGCAGCAGAGGCGGAATCCGCGTCGGCGCCGTGAACCAACACGCAAGACGAACTCGGGCCCGTCGCTGTGACGCGGCCGCCCAGAGCGAAACGGAGCAATCCATGCAGCAAACGAATTCCCCGCGAGTCCACCCCTCATGGACAGCGCGCCTGACAGGCGTGCTGTGCCTGCTGGTACCGGCCGCGGCGCTGGCAGAGGAGACCCAACCCACCGGCCAGAACCAGTTGTCGTACTGCAACATCACCGCGCTCACCTGGGCCTCCGCGAGCAACGGCGTGACGATCACAATCCGTTCGGACGGCATCCTGGACTGGGAGCGTGGCCAGGGGTTCTCGGAGCGCCGTGCGACTCGCATCCCCATTCGCCTGCCGCAAGCGCGGTCCAAGCTGGGGAAGAGCACCTTCGACGTCAAGGCGTTCCCCGTCAGTCACGTCACAGTGACCACCTCGCCCGGTTCTGCCATGGGAATCGGTCTCGACGTCACCATCTATGCCCACACCGGCGTCACCTACCGGATCGACCGCACCGCCAACCAGCGCAACGTGATGATCATGGTGGACAAGCCCTACACCATCGAGGCCCGAAACGGCGCGGCCGCCCAGGGCGCCGAGGCGGAGAAGAAGCTGACCGTTGAGTATCACGACGGGCTGGTGGACGTCTCCGCCGTCAAGGCGAACCTGCACGAGCTTCTGGGCAAGCTTGCCAAGGCAACCGACACCAACCTCGCGGTGGACGATGCGGTGCAGCGCCAGGTGACTATGTCGCTCACCGGCCTCCCCGTCGCCGATGTCATCCGCGGCATTGCCAGCGCCTATGGGCTGGCCGTTTCCGAAGCGGACAACTGCTTCCGCCTCAGCGAAGGGGTCCCCGACACGCTAGCCACCTTCAATATCAGCACCACCCAGTCGTTCCCAATCAAGTACTTGCGGGCGGACAATGCCCGGGCGCTCCTGCCCAACTTCTTGTTCAACTACGTCAACACGAACTACCCCCAAAACGCCGTAGTCGCCACGGCGCCCACCCAGATGCTGGAGAAGATCGGGCGCGACCTGGAGAAGGTCGACCAGCCGCCGCCGCAGATCATGATCGAAGCGCTGGCGGTGGAGTTCACCACGACGGAGGGGCTGGACCTGGGCATCGACTACCAGGACTTCAACTCCACCTTCGAGCGGACCATCAACACGCAGGACGGCGGACTCTCTTACAAGACCATCGGGAGGCTGCCCGAGGACTTCCTGACGCGGGTGACGGCTCTGGCCAAGACCGGCAAAGCCCGAATCTACGCCAATCCCCGGATGGCCGCTGTCAACGGCCAGACAGCGGAACTCCACATCGGTGAGCAGCGGTTCATCAAGGTGCAGTACATCCGCTACGGACAGCAGCAGGAGAAGATCCAGGGCGTCGACGTGGGCGTCAAGCTGAAGATCGAGCCTTGGACCGGCGGCAACGGCGAGATCACCATGGATATCGAGCCCACCGTCAGCAACATCCAGGAGATCGACGAGCAGAGCGGCTTGCCGGTGC
>PEVN01000409.1:0-10421 GCA_002779825.1 Armatimonadetes bacterium CG06_land_8_20_14_3_00_66_21
TTGACCGGAAGGTCTCAAAGGGCTGCGAATCCACGGGATTCGAGGAGACCTGTCGGTCCGGGGAGCGGCGGGGTCAGGAGACCCTCGCCGAGCACAGTTCGGCCGAGTCACCGGCGCGACCCCGGACGGCCGGCGGGCCGGAGAGACGTTGGCAGACAGCTTAGGCGCCGCGCAAGGCCGCGACCGGCGCGGTGTCACCGGCCTCCTCAACTCCGTCGCCAAGCTGCCCCACCAGCTCCTGCCCACCGCCACCACGCTGAACGTCAAGCTCGACCCAAAGCTGCTGGACACCGACGCGGGGATCGGGAACGTGGCAGCTCTCATTCGGGCGCACTTCGAGCAGGGCGGGCAGCAACTGCAGTTCAACCTGGTGAACCGGGCGACACTGCTCGATGCCAAGCAGCACCCCGAGAAGCACGCCGACCTCATGGTCCGTGTCGCCGGCTACAGGGCCCCGTTCACCTCGCTGTGGGACGACCTGCAAGACGAGATCATTGCGCGGACAGAGCACGAGCTGGGGCGTTGACTGTGCTCCCCACCTACCACGCGCAGACGCGCGCCAGCATCGGGTTGTAGAACGCAGACAACCTCCGCGCCAGCAACTGCGTCAAGTCGGCAACGGTCTCGCGGTACTGTGGCTCGCCGGCCACATTCCGGCACTCGCCCGGGTCGGCGCGATGGTCGAACAGCTCCACGAAGTCGCTGGCGGGGTACCACGTCAGTCGGTGGGCGGCATCGTAGACCGTGTGGTTCACGGAGTTGGGGTCGCCGTTGGCGCTGAAGGCGAAGGCGTAGTGCTCGTTGCCCGCGCGCACGACTTCGGCGAGGTCGCGCCCGTGCAGCCCAGCCGGTGCGGCCACACCCGCCAGTGCGGCCAGCGTCGGCAGGACATCGCAGTTGCTCACCGGCAGGTCCACTTGCGACGGCAGCCCACTGCCGGGAGCGTGCAGCACCAGTGGCACGTGCAGCAGGGAGTTGGAGGCTCCGAAGCCCTTCCGCAGATGCCCGTGGTCGCCCAGGTAGTCGCCATGGTCGCTGGTGAACGCAATCACTGTGTCCTCCAACAGCCCGGCTTCCCGCAGGGCTCCGACGATCATCCCGACAGCCAAGTCGAGCTGGTGCACCATCGCGTGGGTGTAGCGAACGGCGTGCTTCACCGCCTGCGCGCTGGTGCCGTCGAGGCGCTGCTGGTTGAGGGCCAGGACCGGTGAGCCGGCCATGCCGTGGCCCTCGGGGTCCACGGGGTCGGGGACCTCCAGGTTTTCGAACGCCTCCGCAATCTCCCGGCACGGCGTGAACGGATGGTGCGGATCGGGAAAGCCGACGAAGGCGAAGAACGGCGGCTCGCCCTCTCGGCGCGACCGGAGGTATTCGACCAGTTGCTGCGCCAGCCAGTGTGTGTGATGCAGCTCGAACGGCAACGACGAGGCATACAGGTCGCCGATCTCCGGGAAGAGCCGCCCGGCCCGCTCCTGCGACAAGCGCGCGAGCGCGTCGGGGTGCTCCCGCTTGAGCCACTCGCCATAGTGCCCCGCGTGGCACGTTCCCTCCCCGTGCCCCAACGTCAGCGCCACCCGCTGGAACCCGTAGTACGGCCCCTGCCAGTCGGCGAACAGGCCGCCGCTCCAGTTGGCGGTAGTCTCGGGGTAGCCGTACGACTCCGGCGCAAGGTACGGCGTGAGATGCAGCTTGCCAAAGCTGGCCGTCCGGTACCCCGCCGCAGCAAACACGTCGGCCATGGTCTGCGGCTCCGGCACAAACCCACCGAGGCCCGTCTGCGACCGTTCGCGTTCGTTCCGACTGTCGTAGGCGGCGTACTCCCGGCGGTTCAGCGCCACCCCGTTACACCACACGTTATGCCCCGGCGGGTAAAGCCCCGTCAACAGGCTCGCCCGCGACGGCGAGCAGATGGGATTGCCGACCACATGGCGGGTGAACAGCGTCCCGCCGGCGGCCAACCGGTCGAGGTTGGGTGTGCGGGCCAACGGATTGCCCCTGCACCCCAAGCTGTCGGCGCGTTGTTGGTCGGAGTGGAGGAGGATGACGTTCTTTGGCATGGGTGGGTACCTGTGCTTTGCTGTTGAGTGTGGGGTCCAGGCGTCCTGCGAGGAACCTGCCGGAGGGAACAGTGGCAGTACCAGATCCAGGGGGCCGCCAGGCGCCCATGGAGGGGCTATCTGTCGCTGCAAGGCCGCTACCGCAGCACGAACACCCGTGCCTCGCCCGGTTCCAGATTCACTGCCAGCACCGTCGTCCCGGCTTCGTGCTCCGGCTTCGCTCTGATCCCTCCGTCCACCGTCGCGTCCACGACCTGGGTGAACTCGCCCCGGACCTGAACTTGGCCAACGACGGTCCGCTGGGCGTCGCCGTTCAGCACGATCAACAGCCGGCTGGAATCGGGCAGGGCCCGGAGCATCAGCTCCAGGCGGTTGTCGGTGGCGACTGCTGCACGGTCGCTGAGGGCTGCGTCTACGGCGTCGCACACTGCGCCGGCGATTGCTTCGACGCTGCCCTGCAGTGGCACCCGGACGTGGCGGCCCTTGTTGTGGTTGGCGTCGGACGGCTCTGGCGCTTGCGGGTGACCGAACTCGTCGTGAATGGCGAACGGCCCCAGTGCGACCAGCACTCCGCCCGCCTCGACCCAGTCGGCCAGCCGTTGGCGGACGGTCTCGGGCAGGTAGGGCGCCACTGGGACCACGATCACGCGCACCTTCGACAGCGACTCGTGCCCGTCCACCAGGTACCGTTCCGGGCAGAACGCAGGCCGGTTGAACCGCACCAGTCCGCGAGCGCCCCACATGAGGTTGCGCCAGAGCAGACTGGCAGCGCGGGCCCGCAGTGCTTGCTCGGAGGTTTCCGCCCTGGGCGCCCGATCCGACCAGATATGCTCGTCGTTCCAGAGCGGCCGGCCGTTGTAGCGTGCAAGGCTGTACAGGTACGGGAAGGCGGCGTCGGTGTGGAACGACAGAATGTCCCACCCAGCCTCCGCCATGCGCGAGAGATCGACGGCGCCCAGAGGATCGCCGAACAGGGGCGTGGTGAACTGCGGGATCACCGGGCGCGTCGGGTCGCCCCGGTGGAGGGCTGCCACCATCTAGCGGAAGTACTCCGCGTGCTCGGCTGCCCGGAACTCCTGGAACGCTGCCAGCAGCGCCACCTCCGGCCCTTCCCGGCTTGGCTCGCGGCGGTGTAGGAGGGGCGGTGGCGTGATCCCCGCGAAGGAACCGTAGCGCGTCCCCCACTTCCCGTTCAGCGTCTCGATCGACGCGTAGGTCTGTTCGAGGCGATGCCGGAACGCTACGACCGCCGCTCTTGAGTACCCCCCGTAGCGGGCCTGCACCTTGGCGCTGTTTGGCTCTGACACGTCAAATCGGAGCGCTGACTCCTCGACCAACTCGTATCCCAGAATCCGCGAGTCGCCTCGGAGCGCTGAGGAAACGCCTTCCAGCCATCGGCACACCTCCTGCCGGACTCGTGGGTGGAAGACGTTGATCGTGTTGTTGATTCGGGTGCGCTTCTGCCAGTTCCCGTTGGCGTCGTGCAGGTACAGCGCCTCGCCGATCTCCCCCCACAGCCCGTCAACCGTGTACTGCGGCTCCAGCCAGACCAGCAAGGGGAACCCCGCCTTGTCGAGCCGGGCGGCCACCGAGGGGATCAGCGCTGGATCGGTGACGTTCAGGGCCAACTGGTTTGGCGGGCAGTATCACCCGAACCACGGGCTGAACGCTTGCACGCCGAGCGTGTGGAGCACCTCCTGAAGGCCGGTTTCGGCCGTCCAGCCGGGCCACTTGGCCTGCGGCGCCAGACCGGTGAAGACGAACTGAGCGGTGAGATTGGCGCGGCCCGCCGCGGAGAGAGGTGCCAGCGGGGTGAACGGTGGCCGCGGCTCCCAAGGCCCGAGGCGCGCCCGGAGTTCTGCCTGGAGCTGCCCCACGGCGGCCTTCGCGACCCTCGCCGCTGCGGAGGCAGTGGCGAGCGCGTCGGTCACGTCGCCAAGTGGCGGCGAGGGGGAAGGAGCCTCGACCCTCAGCAGGGCCCGCACCTTGGCCAGTGCGTCTTCGCCCTGGCCGACGCACCGTTGAGCGTCCGTCGACGGCGCGCCGGTTGACTCTGCGTAGCGGACGGCGGCGCGCAGGGACCGCAGGGCGTCTTCCAGGACCGCCTCCTGCACCAGCGCCCGGGCATACTGCCGGGCGAAGTCCGGCGTCTCGGCAGCAGCCGCGTCGCTGAAGCTCTCCGGGAGCTGAAGGAACAGCACCCACATCGCCAGCGGCAGCAGGCTGTTGGGCTGGGTTGTCAGGTGGTGGGTGGTCACCGGTGGATCTCCACGTGAGTGGCTGGATGGTCGTCGGCAACAAGTGTAGCAGTCGGGTCGGTCTGCAGCCACCTCTGACAGCAGGGAGACGGGATGCCGGCAGCGAACTGAAAGAAGCCGAGCGGCTGCGTGCCCGCCGCCGAGGACGAAGACACATGACTGTTGCCTGCTCCACAATCTGCGCAACCGCCACCGGTCTGGACGAGGCGCTTCAGAAGATCGCCGCGACGGGCTTCCGGGACGTCGATCTGATGGCGTTCGCCAACTGGGCGCACTTGGCGCCGGCCGACATTACCGACGACCCCGGAAAGGCGGCGGCGTTCGTCGCTGAACTCCTGGACCGACACGGCTTGCGGGCGGTGGCGATGAACGTCGGTCAGTCCTACCCGACCAACACGAGCGATCTTGCCCAACGTGCTCAGAACCTGAGGGAGCTTCGGGCAGTGGCGGCGTTCGCGGGCCAGTTGCGCATCCCGGTCATTGCCCTGCAGCCGGGGCACAAAGACGCCGGCTGCAGCTACGACGAGGCGTTCGCCCTGTCGGTGACGGCGTTTCAGGAGATCACCGAGGCCGTCGCCGGCAGCGACCTCGCCGTCACCTTTGAGCCGCACTCCGGTTCGGTCGCGGAGACGTACGACTCGATGCAGGCCCTGCTCGACGCCGTACCGGCGTTGGGTGTCGCGTACGACCCGAGCCACTTTGTCGCGATGGGTCTCGACGTCGCCGAGAGCGCCTTCCTACTGCCGCGCACCGCCCACGTCCACCTGCGCAACGCCGTGCAGGGGAACTTTCAGGCGCCGATGGACAAAGGCACCCTCGATTTCGCGTGGGTGGTGGAGCAACTCAAAGCGCACGGATACGACAGGGCACTTGCCATCGAGTACCTCGACGGGCGGGAGGACATGCCAACCGTGAGTGCCGACATTGTGCAGCTCAAAGAGCTGCTGCTCAGCCTGACCGTGGGGTGATCGGTTGGCGGACCACGTGCAACCCTGACTAACTCCGAATCCTCACTGACAACGCTATGCATGAATGCGCTTTGGCCGAGGCAGTCGTCGCTGCCGCCGTGAAGGCGGCGGAGGGGGAAGGGCTGCGCCGGATCACTGCGATCAACCTGAAGATCGGGGAGTTGCAGCAGATCGAGCGCGAGATCTTCGAGTTCGCGTTGGAGGAGGTCCTCCCCCCACAGACTCCGCTGTTGCAGGACACCGAGATCAACCTCGAGACCGAACCGGCAGAGCTGCAGTGTCGCCCGTGTGAGCATGCCTGGCTGTTGGGCGACTCGCTGGAGACGTTGACCCACGACGAGCGAGAGGCCATCCACTTTGTCCCGGAGACCGCCCACGTCTACGTCAAGTGCCCGAACTGCGGCAGCCCCGACTTCGAAGTGATCAAGGGACGCGGCGTGTCGGTGGACTCGATCACCGGGGAGTGAGGCGCATTGGATCCGCGACTGGAAGTCATCGACCGACGGCTGGAGAAGATCGACCGGATCGTTGGCGTCACCGGCGGCAAGGGCGGCATCGGCAAGAGCTCGGTGGCGTGCGGGCTGGCGGTGACGCTGGCACAGTGCGGCAAAGCCGTAGGCTTGCTGGACCTCGACTTCTGCGGTCCGTCCACGCACGTGATCCTGGGAATCAAGGACGCGCAGTTCGTGGAAGAGCGAGGGCTCATCCCGCCGCTGGTCCGGGTGTCGGGTGCCGACCACGGCCTCCGGTTCATGTCGATCATCCACTTCGTCGGCGACAGCGCCTCGCCCCTGCGCGGCACCGACGTGTCCAACGCGATGATCGAGCTGTTCGCCATCACCCAGTGGGGCAAGTTGGACTACCTGATCCTCGACATGCCTCCCGGTCTCGGCGACGCAGTGCTCGACACGGTCCGGCTGATGAAGCGCGCGGAATTCCTGGCAGTCACGACGCCGTCGGTGGTCGCCCTCGAAACGGTGAAGAAGATCCTGCGGCTGCTCATCGATCTCAAGCGCCCGGTGATCGGCGTCGTAGAGAACATGCGCCGCGGGGACGAGCCCTCGGCGCAAGCCGCCTTGGCGCCCCTCGGCGTGCCGTTCCTGGGCGCCCTCCCGTTTGACGAGGCGTTCGAGAGATCGCTGGGGGACATCGCGACACTCTCTGAGACGCAGTTCCTTCAAGCCCTGCGGGGCATTACGAACGAGGCGCTACTTCGCCTGTGACCGTCCAGAGACTCTCACGGCGCCCAGACGTACACGTGCACTGCGTACGGGCCAAACGTGTCCGCGAACCCGCCGTTGGCGCCGGTCAGCTCGCGCTTCTCAAACGGCAGCGAGACCTGGGTAACCGGTCCAACGGTGAAGCGCGCCGTGACTCTCGCGTCCGCCGAGTTGGCGGCGATCAGGTAGCGCTTGCCGGCGTGGTCCTTCAGCAGCATGCTGATACTCGGGTGACCGAGGGCATCTTCCTTGGCACCGGCGACGATCTCGGGCGCGGGTGGCTGCGGGCCGGTTCGTTCGGTCAGCAAGTCCTGCAGTTGGGACAGTTCGCCGGCCAGGTTGCAGATGGTCTGCCACGTCTCGGGCGTGTCGGTGACTCCGTGGTTGTCGCCCCAGCCGCCGTATGTGTACCAGGTGATTCCGTTGGCGCCGTGGATGAGCGAGAGGTAGCTCATTGCCCACAGTTCTGCTCGGGTGGGGTAACGCGGCCAGCCCCAGCCTTGGAAGTACTGCACGATGGCCCAGATCGTCTTCCCGCGGGCTCCAGACTTTGCCAGGTCAGCTCGGACGGTCTCCATGTCGGTGATGATCTGCGGGACGCCGCGGTTGCCGTCGTCGCGAATGGGATATAGCTCGGGCAGGAAGCCGTCGGTTGAGTCGACGTAGTTGGTGTACCGAGAGCGCGGCGGCCCGCCAACGCCGTCTGCCTGAACGGTGAGGTGCGCCGGGTCCACGTCGTGGATGGAATCAGTGAGGGTCTGCAACTCGCCAAAGCCGACGTGGCTGGCGGTGTCGTCAGCGAGGTACCAGGCCAGCAGGGCTGGCTGCCCTTCCTCGCGGACAACGTCCCAGAGCACCGCGTCGGTGTCGGTGCAGTTCGCCCCGGCATCCGAAGCCACGAACAGCTTGAGCCCGTGCTTCGCCGCGGCGGCGTAGAACTCTGCGAAATCGGGACCGCGCTGGCTGCTGTAGGTGTGGGCGAAGTTGAAGCCGGCCGCCTTCAGGTCGCCGAACGCCTTGTCTAAGCTGTCGTTGTTGAACGGCTTCTTCCAGACCGCGTACAGACCGAGGGGGAAGAACGGCCTTTCGTCCACCAGCACCGTGCCGTCGTCCCGCGTGGTGACCACGTTCTCGGTGCGCGGCGGCCGGATCAGCACGTGCCAGGTGCGGGTCAGCGCGTTCCCGGCGAGGTCCGACACCTCCACCCGGACTTCGTGCAGGTTGGGGGCGTCGTTCGGTCGGTTGGGGCGTGGACCGTCGAAGGTGACCTCGGCAAGATCGAGGAACGCGCCGTCGTGGAGGTTCGGGCTGTCGAAGCCGAAGGCGAGCTGCGCATGCATGGCTTGCGCAGGAGCCGTGAGTTGGTACGTGTCCTGATGCCACTCCGGGTTGGCGTCGCCGAGGTCGAGTGGTGCCCGGTCGCCGACCGGCGCGTCCTGCGCACCCAGCCAGGTCACGCCGCCGCTGAACCCCGGCTTGCCGTTCATCGCTCCCTTGAGGTTCAGTGTGTGGCGGGACCAGTAAGCCAGGGCGTACCCCGCTCCGGGCTCGATGGGTATCGGCGGCGACTGAATGCAGAACGCCGTGTCCACTTCGCCCGCCTCCCGCGTCAGGTGGAGACCCGGCGGCGAGTCGGGTGTGCGGCGGGCGGTTCGCTCGAGGGTCAGGGCGTTCTGGTAGTTGTTCACGCGCCAGCGGGAGACCGCCGCCTCCAATGGCGGCGGCGCGAGCGGGGCCGCCGGTCGGTACACAGCTCTGCCGTCGTCGCGCGACAGTTGACCGGTCACGTCCAGGCCGTCAAGCTTCACCCGCAGACTGCGGCTGTCGACGCCGCTCTCGTCGGCGAGGCGGAACCAAATCGGTGCGCTGGCATCTGCGGTGCGCGTCGGGCTCCGCTTGACGACGGCCGGCGGTGTTGTGTCCAGTCCGGCCCAAGGGCCGTCCGTGGCTTCAGCAAGTCGCACGCTCTTCAGTACCGGTGTGAGGGCCGAGTTGTCGGTGTTGAGCAGCGCCCTGTAGCGAAGCCACGGGCGGACTGCCTGCGCGGCCGGCAATTCGCCGTCATGCGTGAAGAAGCTTCGCGCCGTGCCGTCCGGCCCGAGGAACTCCGACCAATCGCCCGGCCCGCCGGCCTCGTCGGCAGCACTCGCTACCTGCAGCCGCACGGTTGTGCCGGCGGGTGTCACCGCTTCCCACGCGACCCGCCGCGCCTCCCCGGCAACCCGCATGGGTCGCGAGACGATCTCTCCGGCCGACTCGAACGGCGCGCGCTCCGGCTGCACGTCCAGAGCGACGTTGTCGAGGGCGAAGAACTCATTGACCGCGAGGTCCGGATGGTCCCAGCCGAACCGGAGTAGGACGCTGACCGCCGCCTCGGGGATGACGCCCTCAACTTGCGCGCGCTGCCACTCCTTGGCGGGCTCACCGAAGCCGAACGACTGCGGTGCCACCGGCTGGTTGGCGGCATCGCGCCACTCGACTTGCGTCAGGTAGTGCCCCTTGTGCCCGCCCAGTTGCTCCAGGGAGCGGTTCGCCCGCCACGAGAAGCGCAGGCGGAACCTCGCCCCGCCGACGACGGCAACTGGCGGAGAAGCGACCTCGAAGGCCGTGTCACCTTTCGCGGCCAGGTTCCTAACTGACAGACAGCTTCCGGTCTCACCGTCTCGGTCGGAGCCGATTACCAGCTTGCCTTCGTAGTTCTCGACTGCCCACGGCCCGATCCCGTCCTCGAAGCTCTCCGTGAACGCCCGTTTCCACTGCTGTGCCAACTGCACAGCCCCGTCATTCACCTGCACGTTCCGCTCGCCGCAGTAGCGGCTCGGCGCAGCCTGCGCCGCGGCCGACAGGACAACAGTGAGCACGACAAACACGGCCATCGCGGACCGCCTCGCTTCGTAGGGAAACGGATTCCCGGGAATATGCGGCTGTCCATTCTACCCGAGGAAGGCCGGCAACCAGCACAACCCTCACGGAGCCGCGTCTTCCTCGCACGGTAACGCTTTGGCCTTGCCCTTGCCCTGCCTGTGGTGCAACGGCAGCACCATGTTCCACGTCCGCGAACACTCGCGGAAGCCGCCGGGGCCGTCGCCGGTCGCCGCGAACAGATGCGTGGGTTCCCCGTCCTCGATCAGCAACTGCGGCCGTTCGACGCAGCCCAGGACAGTCGTGGTGCCGTCGTCCCACGTGACTTGTCGGGAGTAGGCTTTGGGCGGCTCGCTGACGCGCCAGTTGAGCCCGTCGGGCGAAGTCGCGTGGACGCCAGCGTGAACTTCGCCGGTGAGACCGCCCTTCATGTCCTTCGCAATCAGTTCGTAGTCGTCGCCGGTCTGCCAGACGTAGGGATCCTCGACAAAGTCGCCGCCCGCGAAGTGCAGGACCGGATCGTCGACAAGGCGCTCGAATGCCGTGCCCAAGCCGGGAGCGCTGGCCACACCGATTCGGAGGCCATCGGGCGTGTTGGAGCGGTAGTAGAGGGAAATGCTGCCGTCGGCGTGGACGCAGGGAGCGGGGTTCGTGACCACCGTGCAATCCCACTTGCCGGGACGCGGTAGGAGCACCGGTTCCGCCGCGCGTGCCCACGGCCCGAAGACGGACGGCGCCGTTGCCAGCCCGATGCGGATGTTGGGGTAGGACTGCGCGCGTTGCGGGCAGTCGCCGCTCCGGAGCGCTTCGGCGTCTGGTCTGGCACCGGCGTAGGTAGCGCCGATGTAGAACAGCAGGTACGTGTCGCCCCATCTGTGGATGGTTGGGTTGTGGGTCATCCGACCGTCCCAGTGGTGGCTGCCCCGGTCCGGCAACACGACCTCCTCGAACGAGTACGGTCCCTCAGGCGTATCCGCACTCGCCCGAACGACCTCGGAGGCGACGATGTAGCCCTCGAAGAACGGCAGCTCCTTCGGCCAGCGAGAGGCAAACAGG
>PEVN01000409.1:10429-12025 GCA_002779825.1 Armatimonadetes bacterium CG06_land_8_20_14_3_00_66_21
GAACGGCAGCTCCTTCGGCCAGCGAGAGGCAAACAGGTAGTAGCGCCCGTCGTCGCCCCGGATCGCCGACCCACACCAGACCCAGTAGTCGTCCATCGCGAAGCCGCCGCTCTTCGGCGCCGGCAACAAGCGGTCAATGAATGCCATAGTAGCGTCTGCTCCGTCCTTTGTGAGGCACTGCCGATTGCGACCAAGCCCCTTGTCCCCTAGACGGTCCCTCCGCGCACCTTCCGCCACGTGTCTGCCAGGAACTCCTGCACCTTGATCGGCTGCCCTGTGCGGCTCGACTCGATGGCGGCGAACACCAGCGCGACGGACTGCAGGTTCGCTTCGAGGTTCGTCTCCATGGGCGGTCCGCCGTCCAACCACTTGACGAACTTCTCGACCAGCCAGGCGTTTGCCCACTTGGGTTGCTGCAGGAGCGGAATGGGTCGGCCGTCTTCCGGGCCGCGGGTGCCTCGCTTCTCGGTCTCGTGGTCCAGCGCGACCAGCGCCTGTCGGTTCAGGATCAGCGTTGCGCCCTCGCACTCGGCGCGGACGTATTCATCCCCCCAGCAGTTGAGCTGGCCAGCATTAGTCTTGGCGCCTTCGTAGAACGCCCGAGTGCCGTTGCCCATCTGCAGGACGACCAGCCCCTGGCTATCGCCTTTGAACTCGCCCCAAGACGGGTTCCACGTGGTCGCGAAGATCGTGTCGCAGGTGCCAGCCGTCATGTCGACCAGCAAGTCCAGGTGGTGCACCGAGCCTTCAATCATCAGCGCATCGGCGATCTCGTGCCGGAACGCGCCCCACGAACCGTACTTCCGGCAGTCGCAGGTGAACCGGCAGACCAGGTAGTCCAGCGCGCCGTACTTGCGCGACTGCACCTCGCTCCGCAGTGTGGTAATGTCCTGCCGGAAGCGGTGGCTCATGGTCACGCCCATCTTCACCCCCGCGACGCGGACCTTCTCGGCGATCCGGCACGAGCCTTCCAGCGTATCGGCGATGGGCTTCTCGGACAGGATGTTCAGCCCGTGCGCCAGCGCGGCATCGACGATCTCCTCGTGGTGCGCCGGCGGAACGACGATGGTGCAGAAGTCGGCTTCGTTCTCGTCCATCGCTTGCCGGACGTCCGCGTAGCACTTCTCCAGCGGCAACCCCAGATGCTGCTGCGCGTTCTTCAGTGCCTCGGGGTTCAAGTCCACCGCTGCCACTGGCTGAATCAGTCCGTCCTTCACGTTCGGCGGCAGGAACTGCGAACACCAAGCGGCGCCGAAGCCGCCGCAGCCGACTTGGATCATTCTGTATGCCACTGGGGTTTGCTCCTTGGGGGCGGTCAGCAATCAGCTTTCAGCCGTCAGCGATCAGCTTGGGGCGCGCTGCCGCGTTGGTGTCGCAGAGGATTGGACAAGGCGGGGTGGACTCCTTCTCTGGCGGGCTGCCGCTCACTTCCCCGCCTGCTCGTAGATCCACCTCACCACCTTGTGGTTGTCCGGTGAGTACCAGCCGTGGACCACCAGGATGTCGCCGCGCTTCACGTCTTGGACGAGTTGCTCCTTGACCGGTTCGGGGTCGCCGTGGCCGATGTAGAGGGCGCAGAAGGCGTCGGGGTAGAGC
>PEVN01000334.1 GCA_002779825.1 Armatimonadetes bacterium CG06_land_8_20_14_3_00_66_21
CGAGGAAGCCTGCGAGCGCGGCACCATCGTCCAGATGCTGGTGTCCGACGCCGCCCAGAAGGCGATCTGGCCCACCGTCAAGGCGCACCTCAAAGACGGCGACGCGCTCTACTTCTCCCACGGCTTCTCCATCGTCTACAAAGAGCAGACCAAGGTGATTCCGCCGGCGAACGTGGACGTCATCATGGTCGCCCCCAAGGGCTCAGGCACCTCGTTGCGGCGCAACTTCCTCTCGGGCGCCGGCATCAACGCCAGCTTCGCTGTCGAGCAAGACTTCTCCGGCCGCGCCCAGGAACGCTGCATTGCGCTGGGCATCGCCATCGGCGCTGGGTACCTGTTCCCGACCACCTTCCAGGGCGAGGTCTACAGCGACCTGACCGGCGAGCGCGGCATCCTCATGGGCGCCCTCGCGGGCGTCATGGAAGCGCAGTACGACGAGCTTCGCAAGCACGGGCACACCCCCAGCGAAGCCTTCAATGAGACGGTTGAGGAGCTGACCGAGAGCCTCATCCGCCTCGTCGGCGAGAACGGCATGGACTGGATGTACGCCAACTGCTCCGCCACGGCGCAGCGCGGCGCACTCGACTGGAAGCCCAAGTTCAAGAAAGCCGTCGCGCCCGTCTTCAAGGACCTCTATGAGCGCGTGGCCTCGGGCGCCGAGACAAAGCGCGTCCTCAACTCCTGCGGCAAGGCCAACTACCAGGAGCAACTCGGCAAAGAGCTGGACACCATGGCCAACTCGGAGATGTGGCTGGCAGGCAAAGCCACCCGCTCCCTCCGGCCGAAGGAGAAGGCGAAGGACGTCACCAAGGCGACCAAGGGCATCGGCGGCCGGCAGTCCAACTGACCCCTTGCCATACCCGACACGCTGAACACGACGCGCCAGGCCGCCTCTCGGCCTGGCGCGTTTTGCGTCTTGACCGGGGCTGTCTCGCCAGCCGCCGACTCCGAGCCGACGGCACACCGCAAGTCGGAACGACGAGGGCGCACACCGCGACAGGAGAGTGCAATGAACAACAGCCGCAGTCACCTTGCCGGTATCGGCTCCTTCCTCGCGGGACTCGCGGTCTGCGCCCAAGCAGCCGACCTCCCCGCCCGGGAAAAGCAGTTCCTCAACCTCCCGCAGGAAGCCCGCCGTCTGACCGGTCCGCTCTTCTGGCTTCACGGCGACGAGAGTCCGGAGCGGCTGCAGTCGTACCTCGAGAAAGTCGCCGAGGGGGGCAACGGCTGCTTCACTGCGGAGTCGCGTCCGCACAGCGACTGGTTGGGCGAGGGCTGGTACCGCGACCTCGGCGTCTGCCTGGAGGCGGCGAAGCGGCTCGATCTCAAGATGTGGCTCTTCGATGAGAAGTGGTGGCCCAGCGGCGAGGTCGGCGGCAAGGTGCCGCAGCGATTCGGCAGCAAGTACCTCGAGGTGGGCGCAGCCGAGGTCGAGGGACCTCGGGAATACAGAGCGGACGTTCCGGCCGACAAGCTGGTCGCCGTGCTTGCAGGCAAAGCCGCTGGCGAAGCGGTTGACGGCGATACGCTTCTCGACCTGACCGACCGCGCGCGCGACGGCAAGCTCACTTGGGACGCGCCGGCCGGCAAGTGGCGCGTGCTCACGTTCACTTGGCGGTACAGCGAGGGGCGGGGCGGCCGGCTGCTGGTCGACGGTGCCAGCCAGGACGCGGTCGACTGGTACCTCGACACGGTGTACCAGCCACACTACGACCATTTCTCCGCCGAGTTCGGGAAGACCATCGTTGGCTACTTCTATGACGAGCCGGAGACGCCGGGCGACTGGGGCACGGGTGTGATTCCTCTGCTCAACGAGCGCGGTGCCGACTGGAAGAAGGCTCTGGTCGCGTGGAAGTTCGCCCTTGCCGACGCCGAGGAGCAGGTCGCCGCGAAGTACCAGTACCAGGACGCCTTCGCGGAGACGTGGGGACGCACGCTATACGGCGGGCTGTCGCGGTGGTGCCGCGAGCATGGCGTGCAGTCCATCGGGCACTGGCTGGAGCATGGACACGAGTACCTGCACCCGCGGCGTTGCGCCGGCAACATGTTCCAGGTGCAGAAGTACTCCGACATGGGCGCCATCGACGCGGTGTTTCGTCAGTTCGTGCCCGGCCGCAAGGACGACAGCACCTACCAGACGCCCAAGCTCGGCAGCTCGATCTCCCACGCTTACGGCAAGCACGACGACTTGGCGATCGTCGAGATCTTCGGCGCCCGCGGTCAGGACCTGACGTACCCGGAGATGAAGTGGTGGACCGACCACATGCACGTCTCCGGGATCAACTTCCACATCCCCCACTCGTTCAACCCGCGCGCACCCTTTGACCGCGACTGCCCGCCCTACTTCTACAATGGCGGCTACGAACCGCGTTGGCCGCTCTACCGCGTCTACGCCGACTACACCGCCCGGCTCAGCCTGATGCTCACGGGCGGCAGGCACGTGTGTCCGGTCGCGTTCCTGTTCCTCGGCAACAGCTACCACGTCGGCAAGTCGATCCCGCCAGAAGAACTGACGACCGCGCTGCAGGACGCCCTGTTCGACTGCGACTGGCTGCCCTACGACGTTTTCGAAAACGACGTCCAGCTCACCGACCGACAGTTGCAGTTGCGGCAAGAACAGTACAAGGTGCTGATCGTCCCCGCCGTCGAAGTGATCCCCTACGCAACGTTGGCCAAGGCGCAGGCGTTCCTCGACGCAGGCGGCGTGGTGGTCGGCTACGGTATGCTGCCCTCCAAGTCGGCGACACCGGGCAAGACCGCAGCCGACATCGCTGAGCTGCGCGAGGCAATCTGGGGAGCAGACGCCGCCCCGAGTCTCGAAGCACGCAACACGAACCCCAACGGCGGTCGCTCCTACTACCTCCCCGCCAAGCCAACACCCGACCAAGTCAAGCAGGTGCTGACTGACGACGCCCGCATCCCCCCAACGCTCGAAGTCCTCGAAGGCGACACCGGCGACTGGCTGCACGTGCTCCACCGCCAGAAGGACGGCGAACGGACGCCGTTCGGACGCCGCGACGTGTTCTTCGTCACCAACATGAACTGGGATCGGCAAGTACGGACGTTCCGCCTGCGCGTCCATGCCGACGGCGTCCCCGAAGTGTGGGACGCCATGCGCGCCGAGATCACCTCGGTCCCGTTCCAGCGCAACGGCGACGCAGTCGACCTCAGCCTGACGCTCGCCTCCTGCGAGAGCGCCCTCCTCGTGTTCAGCCCGACCGACCGAGCCGCGACGGTGACGGAGCGACCGCCGCGCATCACGACCGCCGACGTTGACCGAATGCGCCGAATCCCGGTCGTTCGCCGCGCCCTCCCCGAACAGCCCGACGCCACTCCCGCCGCGCCCGACCAAGGCAAGAGCCTGCAAGACGCCCACTGGATCTGGCACGCCGCCGACGGCAAGTCCGTGCCGCCGTGCACACGCGCCTTCCGCCGGTCGTTTGAATTGGCCGGCAAGCCCACCGCCGCCCGGCTGACCCTCGCCGTAGACAACGAGTACACCGTCTTCATCAACGGTAAACAAGTGGGTCAAGGCAGCGCCTGGGAACGTCCCGATGAGTACGACGTGCTTCAGCACTTGCAGCCCGGTCGAAACGCGATCGCCGTCGAAGCCAAGAACGGCAGCAACGCCCCGAACCCCGCGGGCGCGGTGGCCAGCCTCGTCGTCCGGCAAGCCGACGGTGCCGACCTCACGCTCCGCACCGACGCCACCTGGAAGTCCGCCGACAAGCCCGCCGCCGGTTGGCAGCGGCCCGAGCTCGACGACTCTGGTTGGCCCGCAGCAGCGGCCTTGGGCGACTTCGGCTGCGAGCCCTGGGGCAGGTCCGGTGCCCAACTCACACTCAGCCCCCTCCGCAGAGCCGATCCCTTCGAGGGTACAGCCACCGTCCCCGCCGACGCCCTGCGCGACGGCAGCCGCGTCTTCCTGCTCACTGGCACCCTCAAGCCCGAAGCCGCCGCCCGAGTCACCGTCAACGGCCGCGACGCGGGCGGCTTCCTCTGCCAGCCCTTCCGCCTCGACGTGACCCGCATCCTCAAGCCGGGCGACAACCGAATCCGCCTCGAGCCGTTCGCGCCCGAAGAGGTCTGGCTCGCCGTCCTCCCACCTGCCCCCGCAGCCGCGAGCGCCAAGCTCGCAGACCCGCAACCGGCCGCCTCCCCCACAGCCCTCGCCTCCCTCGGCTACCCGACTCCGCCCGAGCCCACACTGACCGCCCGCGCCTCCTCGGCCTATCCTGGCTACGAGCCCGCCCTGGCCGTCGACGGCGACCCCGCCACCCGCTGGAACAGCGCGGATGACGACCACACGCCCTGGTTCGAGGTCGCCCTCAGAGCACCCAGACCCGTTGCCGGCATCGAGGTCGACGAGGAGTTCGACCGCGTGCGGGCCTGGCGGCTCAAAGCCATGCGCGCCGACAAGTGGCACGAAGTCGCCAAGGGCACCACGCTGGGCAAAGGCAAGCAGATCACCTTCGACCCAGTGATGACAGACCGCCTCCGCCTCACCCTCAGCGAGGCAACGCTGTGTGTTTCGCTCTCGGAGGTGAGGGTGGTGGCTGCGGGCGAGTAGGGCCGACCAGATCCGGCGGGGCAGTTGACGCCCAAGTTGCGTGCTGCTACAGTGCTGCTGCCGGGCGTTGGAGGAGTAGAAGATGGCAGTCGCCACGCAGGACCTTCGGAGAATCACGCTGCGAATGCCCAGCCGGTTGCACGAAGCACTGACAGAGGCCGCTGCCCATCGCGACTTGTCGCTCAACACCGTGGCGCTTGAGGCACTGGAGACGTACGTTGCTCAAGAGAACCAGCGCCTCCCGCTCAGAGAGCTGAGCGAGGCACTGGCCCCGGCAGCAAGCGCGGAGGGGCTGACCGAAGAGGAACTGCTCCGACACGTCAAAGAGGCGCGCCCTCGGATCTGGCGGGAACGGTACCAGGACATGGTCGGAGCGTAGGGGGCAGTAGCGGTGTCGGTTCTCAGAGTGTTCGCTGACACGGGCGCACCCGTCAGCATGGTCGTCTTCCCAAGGGATGGGCGTGGGCAAGTTAGCTTGGCGGGCGAAGCTAGCTCGGGGCAGGTCTCCGACCGCCCCGAAACGCTTGACCGGAAGG